>JBEDGE010000084.1:0-9274 GCA_041174805.1 Bacillota bacterium | reverse complement strand
AATAAGATAATGGCAACAAAGGTTCCGATGGCTAACGCGTAATTGAAAAGCTTTTTCATTTTTCCTATTCGGCAGTGATATAGAAATCAATACCATAACGTTCTAATTGGGCAAGCACAACTGCATCCCAATTGGCGCGTAATTGATCATACATGCCATCTTCATCATTGAAAGTGTCAATGAATGCATTCGCTTCTGCTAATAGTTCTGTATTACCTTTATTCACAGCCATGCCGATTGGTGAAGAAACCCATGGATCCCAGACAATTAATGTCGTTTCACGATTAGCTTTAAATCCATTAACAACTGGTGATGCTGACATTAACAAAATATCTGCATCGCCTTGTGCAACGGCTTCAATGGCAGTCGCTAAATCAACATATTCTGTTACCGTTTTACCATAACTCGTAGGAATGGTTGCTGAAACTTGCGCTGCAATACCTGCAAATCTTGCTGATTCAACGGCAAGTAATTCCTCGGTCGTTGAATCCACAGTTAAGGTGTTTGCTTCAGCAAAATCCTGGTTAACTAAGGTAATAATTTTAAAGAAGAAATAAGGATCGGTAAAATCCACAACTTCTTGTCGAGCTGCGGTGATACTCATACTCGCAATGACAATATCAATTTCACCAGATTGCAAAGCTGGAATTAATCCACCAAAGTTTGTATTAACGATTTCAGTTGGTCTACCTAAGAATTCTCCAAAAGCATTTGCGACATCAACGGAAATACCTTCTGGTTCATTTTCACCTGTGACAGTTTCAAATGGGGGATAACGTAAATCCATCCCTACACGAATCGGATCAGCTGCTATTGTGCAACCTGCGAGGACACCGACAGCGACTAAAGACGAAACTAAAAGAAACGATTTTTTCATAATGAACTCCTTTTTATATTTTATTATTTTGCCTTAATTGGCAACACTTAACCAAGTGATATACTCAAAAACTTTTTGGATAAACGCTGCATCAGATCTTTTGATGCTGGATGTTTGATACCCATCATCATCGTTAGTATCATCGCTCGTTCGGCAATCGCACCACTAATCAGTGCATTGCGTTGCCAAGCATCGTTGAGATCTTTGCTGTGATATAACAAATGAACAATGATCGGCACACTTTGATTAATGGCACATGCTGTACCAGCGTAATCTTTAACAAACGCTGCTGTATCCGTCATCTCTAAAGCCTTTTTGAGTTGGACCGCAAAACGCCTTGGTGCCTTCACCATCGCTTGTTGAATCGCTTGTTGCATGGTTGTTTTGTCTAGACCCGAGATGATTGCATCAAACATCTCATAACAGCCTGGGTATTCCTCTTTGTTAGTGAATAGTTGTGCGAGATCCCACGCGCGCTCATTTGATAAACCAAGTTGTTTAGCAGCGATATAAGGAATAAATCCAATCAAGTGATCATCATCCATAGGGATTGAGGGTAAGGATAATTTCATTTTCTCATTCAGCGTATTGATAATAAGTTTATGACCATACGTTTCAATATAACCGGCATAATCACCACCTGGGCGAATATGCGAATAGATTAACTCACCATATCCTGCTCTTGATAAATTGGGATTGGCTTTTAATGCTTCGGTTAACCAAAACAAGAACATACCTTGAGAGGTAACATCGCCCACTTCTGCTAGTGGATAAGCATAGTAGGAAGGTTGAGCTTCATCGTACATTTTTTTATCTTGCTTGCGAAAAAATAAACTTTCTTTTTTAGCTAAGTTCGCTAAATAGGCAGGATTATAAATCCAATGAATGCCTAAGGTCGCTGCGTTGCCTAATAAGGCGTGTTCAACAAATTTCTTCATGAAACTTTAATTCTCCATACATTCATTGTAAGGGGATGAAGTTTGTTTAACAAACGATACACGATCAACCAAACAAGAATGGTGGCGGTGTAATTGACTAGCACGATACCCCACCAAACGCCTGTGACACCTAAGTTGAGCAATTGACCTAAAGCATAAAAGACAAAGATCGGCGTGAATTGCCTTAATACACCAATCATAAGAGCGTAATATGGTTTTTTAATTGCCTGAAGCACACTACTGGCGATTCCTATCATCGAATAGGAATAAATTGCTAAGCCTTCAATACGTAAATAACGCGCGCCTTCTTGAATCACTTGAGGATCTTGGTTGAAAATTCCTACAAGTTGAGGAGCAAAAGGATAGATAATCACTAAACCAATCGTCAGCAAAATCAAAGCATATTTTGCTGCCTGTTTAATCGATTGGAGAATGCGTTGCCATTGTTGGGCACCAAAGTTTTGACCGACGAGCGCAACCGTAGCAATATTCAGTCCAATCGTTGGTAATAGGGCAATTTGTTCAATGCGTACTGCAACACCATAACCGGCAATGGTTTCATTGGTACCAAATTGATAGATGAAATATTGAATAATGAAAATACCGATTGAGACGGTTGCATTATTCAAGGATACTGGAATGCCTTGCTTCAATAATTGACGAACTGAATTAAGCGATAATCGACTCTTGATAAATAAAGTTCGATTGTATCCTTGAGACTTAAAGAAGGAGATGCCTAAATAAATCGTACCGATTACTTGGACTAATACGGTTGCGAGGGCCACACCAGCCGTTCCCATTCTAGGTAAGCCAAACCATCCAAAGATGAACATCGGATCAAGAATTAAATTCAAGAAAAAACCGATGATTAAAAAGTTACGGAAAGGTTTGGTGTTGCCTTGCGCAGAAAGTAAACCATTAAATGTGAAGTTAAGGATTTGGAAAACGGCACCAATGATGACAACGTTCATGTAGGCTAAGCCTTCATTCAAAACTTCACCTGTTCCGCCACTGACTTGTAATAACCACGGAATTGCAAACGGACTAACCACTAATAAAACCACTGCAATTAACATGGATACAAGTAACGCATTTTTAGCAATTTGGTGATAACCAAGTTGGTCTTTTTTTCCTAAAGCAATCGCAGCAAGCGCAGTCGATCCAGTACCCACACCACTCGCCAAAGCAATCGTAATTAAAAAGATTGGAAAGGAAATCGTTAAACCTGCGAGTGCGGATACGGAAAGTTGACCGGCAAAGTAAGTGTCAACCACATTGAACAACGTATTGAATAAAAAGCCGATGGAAGCAGGAATCGCGATTTGTCTTAAGGCTTTTTTGATGGAGCCTTCGGTTAGGTTATTTTGTTTCATAGTCATAATCATAGCACACACCGTTTTTTGTCGTGGTTTTTGTCTCATTTCACTTATAATATGAATGTATGCTACAAAAATGGATATCTAAATTGACGTGGATGAAATCATATCCGATTGAAATCCTCATACTAGGATTTTTGGGGGTTCTCGCCTTGATGGTGAGGTTTTCACTGACGGATTGGATCTCCGGAGACTATACGAGTTTTCTAAGGCCTTGGATGCAACTCATTGTCAATGGTGGAGGGTTTGCTAGTCTTGGTAGCAAAATTGGTGACTACACCCCACCTTACATTTACCTTTTAACCATCCTTTCCTATTTTCCAGATCAAAGTTCAAGTGAACCATTTTTATTTGGTATCAAATTAATATCCATCGGATTTGATTTTTTATTAATGATTGGCGTTTACTTGAATGCTCGTATTTGGTTAAAGGCCTACCATCGTTTATTACCAGCATTGGTTGCGATTGGGACTTTGTTTTTGCCAACGGTTTTAATTAATGGATCTTTATGGGGACAAATTGACGCAAGTTATACTGCCTTTGGTTTCATTGCCCTTTATTATTTGCAAAAAGATAAACCGTTCTTATCTGCGATTTGGTTTGGTGTCGCCTTTAGCTTTAAACTTCAGGCTATCTTTTTTCTTCCAGTGTTTATGCTTTACTTTTGGTATCATCACCGGCAAAAGATTGTTTATGTCTTCGTTGTCCCGATTGTTTATTATCTATTGGCCTTACCTGCCTTAATCGCTGGTAGAAGCTTAACGGATATTACCACCATCTATCTATTACAAACGCAAACCTATCCTTTGTTAACCTTAAACATGCCAAACATGTATCAATGGTTTCCGAATTCACGTTATGAAGATTTAAGTTTATTCGCCATTGGTTTATTTACGGCACTGATGGCATCTCAATGGTTAGCGATGCTAATGCAAAAGATTATCCTTAAAAAAGAGCACATCCTTCTCTTTACCTACTGGAGTGTCTTGATGGCGAATTTCTTCCTTCCAGCCATGCATGAACGATATTTATTTGCCGCTGATGTGATCGTGATTCTATTAGTCCTTCAATATGGAAAAAAATATTTTATGGTCTTATTAACCCAAATCATTTCTTTACTTGCCTATGCACCCTTTATTTTTAGTCAAACCCCTATTCCACATGATGAAGTGGCAGTAGGGTTCTTAGTAACGCTTGTCCTTGCGACATACTGGTTGTGGGCCATTCTTAAAAGTCCATCCGAAATAAAGGAGTAATCCCATGGAAAAAGAAGAATTAAGAAAGACGTTAGAGTTGATTGCCCTGAAGGGTGATTTGAATGCACGTCTTAAACAATATGGACGCGAAGTCGATGAAGACATGGCTTCCTTTAAACTTCTTTCAGAAAAGTTTGAAGGTAAAATCGTTCAAGATACCATTCGCGATTTAGAAGAAGAAACTAGATACACCCCACTCAATCGAAAAGTGACAGTGGAAGTGCAAGCTGGTAACTTTGAGGTCCATTTACCCATCATCATTGATGAAATCCAAGATGAACTGGTTCCGATTATTTATTACATCAAAAAAGATATTCAACGACTGACAACAATCGGTAGTGTGTTATTAGCAATTGGTAACTTTGTTCTCATCTTTGGTGGATTATTGTCTGAAACCATTTTCTTTAATTCAATTTCTTCTGAAGTCTATGCGATTTTAAGTTGGATTTTTATTTGGACTGGTGTCGAACGATTATTGTTTGATCGTCGGGCTTTGCAATACCGCATAAAATTATTGAAACGCTTGTTCCACGCTAAATATATCTTGGTGAGAATGACAATCAAAAAGGGTACTTCTAAAGAGACTTCGGTTGACTAAAAATTAATTTTTTACTAACACGAATATGGTAAAATAAATAGAAATCTAAGGAGATTAGATATGAAAAGATTAATTTTAAAAGTTTTGTTACTAGCATCGATTTTGTTCATTTCCATCATGAACGTCATTTATGGATTCATGAACAACTTTAATTACACTGCCCTAACCACGATCATCATTTCCTTATGGGATGGATTTTTAGCCTATGTCCTTGAATTTGCTGCCACACTTAGTTTTAACCTCAACGGTGGTAGTGCCGTTGTTGATTATATTATTTTAGGTGGCCTTGGACTTTCCTTAGTTCTTGCCCTTGTTGTCCTCGTTAGAGGTTTTATCGTCCGCCGACCCTTGCTAGGTGTCCTTGCTGCTTTATCCATCGTTGATTTCTTTTCCGTTGGTGTTAGTGCCATCATTCTTAATAACGACTTTACCGGTGGACGTTTTGTAACTTACTTATTAGATTTATTTGGCACAGATTCCATTAATACACTATTCTTTGCTGCAACCTTTGCCCTGACTTTATTAGCATTGCTGATGATCTTCTTATTAGGCATGACTTCAAAAGCAAAAGCTAAAGTTGCAAAGAAAGTAATTACCTTGCCAGTATCACCTTCCATCAATCAACCTTTACCAGTGCAACCAACCCTACAAACAACGTCTCCATCGCCAACAGTCTCACAACCTTCCACAGGTGATAACTTATCCGAGCTCGTTAAAGTCGTCATGCAAGAAGAACTCAATATGATGAGAAATACGCAGCAAATTTATCCTTCACCCACCATGGGTGTTGCGGTAAATCCTTATGCCTCTTCGATTGATCTCAATTTGGTTAGAAGAATAGTCATGGATGAACTTGCAAAATTCCAAGGTCAATATATCTCAAGAGCAGAAGCTCAAGCTTTAATAGCTCAAGAAATTGCCATGATAAAAGCCCAGCTTCGAATTAAATAAACGTTAAACGTCTAAGAATAATTGATCACCATCAATCACGACCTTATGGGTCGTGATTTTTTCTGGCCCAAAATCAAAATAGATCATTTTACTGACTTCATCAATTTCTCCAGAAACAAGATTAAACTTAGCTTGATGAAGAGGACATGTGACGGTGTCGCCTTCTAATTTTCCTTGGAATAAAGACGCTTCTTGATGAGGGCATTGATCGGGTATCGCGTAGACATGAGAACCGACTAAGGCAATGAGATATGGATGATCACTTAGAATGACGCGCCATTTTTTATCTTGTTTTAACTTCGCAAACGACCCTATATTATGTTTCATATTTTTACCATAAGTGAAAATGATAAGGATTGTCAAATAAAAAACATCCATTATGGGGGATAATGGATGTTCTGTATTGGCATACGCCATCACAGCAATGTGGGGGAATCACGATTAGAATAAATTCTTTTCGCGTAGTTATTTTATAATAGCGATATGACAATGTCAAAATATAAACTTAATATTGCAACGGTAAAGAATATCACTTGGATCATGCAAGCGATTGATTTATGTAGACCAATCCTTGCTGGTCAACAATCTGATCAATGGCAAGGCAAAGAACCATCATTAAAGACGATTCAAAACGATGTTAAACATAAGCAATTTTATCTTTTAGAAGATGGTAATCAAGTCATCGGTGGGGCAGCGTTACTTTCCAAAGATGATGCTTATGACCATTTAATTTCTGGATCGTGGTTAAATCAAGATCCCTATATCGTCATCCATCGGTTTTTTCTTCATCCAACATTCCACGGGCAAAAATTAGGGAAGGTTCTGTTAACTTGCATCGAAGATTTGGTTTGGGCAAGAGGTATTCAAAACATTCGTTTAGATACACATGAACGAAACTTACCTATGCGAGGTTTATTAAAATCTCTAAGGTATGTGGAAGTAGGCCGAGTCAATTTACCCCAAGCGGGTGAAAGATTGGTTTATCATAAAGTGCGAGGAACAGCAAAATGAAACTAAAAGATAAAGTTGTGATCGTGACGGGAGGCAATTCTGGAATTGGATACTTTGCTATCGAAGCATTTTTAAATGAAGGTGCAAACGTTGTGATGGCGTCGCGTTCAAAAGCAAAAGCAGAAGAAGCCATTCAGACACTCAACTCGCTAAAACTACCAGGAAAAGTTGAATTCATCCCACTTGATTTAATGACACTCGCCTCTGTAAAAAATTTTGTTTCGCAATTTAAAAAACAATATCAACGTCTTGATTTACTCGTGAATAACGCTGGGATTATGTTTGGAGAATATCAAGTCACTGCGGACGGATTTGAATCGCAAATGGCCACCAATCACTTTGGTCATTTTGCTTTAACAGGGCAACTATTGCCGATGTTGATTGCAAGTCAAGGAAGAATTGTGAATGTTTCAAGTATTGCTCACCGTCGAGGTGAAATTGATTTTGATAATTTGCAATTCCAAAAACCAAAAAGTTATTCTCCGTGGGGCGCTTACAGCCGATCAAAACTTGCCAACCTTTTATTTACTTATGAACTTGATCGTCGTTTTAAAAAATCGAAGGTACCAGTTAAGGTATTAGCGGCACATCCAGGTGTTTCGAAAACGAATTTACTTTTTAAAAATACAAAAACGCAACCACTTTATAACCTCATGAAATATGTGATTCCACTTCAATCTGCAAAACGTGGAGCAATACCCACCATTGAAGCAGCGTTGAATTTAGAATGCAAAGGTGGAGAGTATTTTGGTCCAAGTGGATGGTTTGAAATCGGTGGTAAAAAAGCTAAGCTTGTTCAATCCACGCCTTTGAGTCACGATTCAAAAATTGCGAAAAAATTTTTTGAAGTTTCTGAGTCACTGACTGGCGTACAATTTTCATTCAAATCGTAACGTAATTTTGTTTTAATTTTTTAAATTTGTTTTACAATGTTGTTGATGGAAAAAAAATTTAATCAACACATTTTAATTATCGGATTTGGAAGCGTTGCCCAATGCACCTTGCCAATCCTTTTTAAACATATTAATGTACCTTATGATCACGTCACAGTCATGGATTTTGAAGACAAACAAGCGTTACTTCAACCTTGGATTAATCGTGGTGTCCACTATATTCGTGAAAAAATAACACAAGCTAAAATGGCGACACAACTTTCAAAATATGTCAAAGCGAAAGACTTAGTCATTGATTTAGCATGGAACATTGGGGCTGAAGACATTATCCAATGGTGTCATGATCATGACGTAAATTACATCAACACTTCCATTGAACTTTGGGATCCTTATACACATAGTCACGAAAAACATCCAACCGAAAAAACACTTTATTACCGTCATATGCGTTTAAGAAAGATGATGAAATCGTGGACCAAAAAAGGACCAACCATGATTACTGAACATGGTGCGAATCCAGGTTTGATTTCTTCTTTAATCAAACAAGGTCTCATTGATATTGCAAAAAAAATGATCACCGACAAAAAAGTGATGAACGAAGATAAAGTGATGCTTGAATCTTTAATCGCTCAGCACAAATTTAACGAGATTGCGTATCGCATCGGTGTCAAAGTGATTCACATTTCAGAACGCGATACCCAAATTTCCAATCAGCCTAAACAAGTGGATGAATTTGTTAATACCTGGTCTGTCGAAGGTTTTAGAGAAGAAGGAACGACCACTGCAGAAATGGGTTGGGGCACCCATGAAAAGCAACTTCCAGATTTAGCATTTGAGCATAAGGATGGTCCGAAGAATCAAATATGTCTTGCAAGAATGGGTATGAATACTTGGGTATCAACCTTTGTTCCTCATTATGAAATTAGAGGCATGGTAGTTCGCCATGGTGAAGCCTTTACTTTATCTGACTACTTAACCGTGTGGGATGCAAAGACTAAAAAAGCAATCTATCGTCCCACGGTTCACTATGCTTACTGTCCTAGTGATGCCGCGATTGCTTCCTTAAATGAATTACGTGGCAATAACTATAAATTACAAAGCAAAACAAGAATCATGAATGACGACATTATGCATGGTGAAGATATTCTTGGTGCCTTAATCATGGGTCATCCTTATCAATCTTGGTGGATTGGTTCCATTCTTTCCATCCAACAAGCTCGTTCTTTGGTACCGCATCAAAATGCGACAACGGTTCAAGTAGCAATTAGTGTTGTTGCCTCGATTTTATGGATGATGGATCATCCTGAAGAAGGTTATCTCAACCCCGAAGCATTACCCCATGATTACATCATTAAAATTGCTAAACCTTATTTA
>JBEDGE010000083.1:0-4951 GCA_041174805.1 Bacillota bacterium | reverse complement strand
TAATCCGCCGATTGCCAATGCATCTTTTGCTCCTAATCGATAACCAATTGGCTTGATTTCCACTTTTGGCATCATCACTTTAATCACTTCTTTTTCTACTTTGGATAACATCGAGTGGTTGGCGACATATCCAGGCGTGTCATAGATGGTTTGCGTATCATTTAAAGGAATCTCAATGACGCGTAAGGTGGTACCTGGGAATGGTGAGGTGGTGATAAGCTTTTTGGTTTGATTCGAAAAGTGTTTTAAGTAAGTGTTAATTAAACTGGATTTTCCAGAACTTGTGGCCCCGATCACATATAAATCTTTTCCTTGATTGTCTTCTGCAATCATGGCTTTAATATCATCCAAGGCTTCATTGGTTTTACTGGACGCAATGATAATTTTGGCGTATTCCATATTCATCGTCTTGAAGAAGTTTTCAATATAGGTCATCAACTTTTTTTGATTGAGAGTCTTGGGTAATAAATCTCGTTTTGTTGCGATAAAATAAACCTTTAGACCTTTAACAGCACTTAACAATTCTGCCGATAAAGTAGTTTCAAAATTGAGGATATCCAAAACCCAAATGATGCTGGCTTGATCTTTTTTTGCTTTGGCAAGAATTTGATAAAAATCATCGAATAGGAAAGATTCTTTGGGGGCAATGTCTTCTCCATAATGTTGGAGTTTAAAGCAACGTTGACACAGGACAACTTCATGGCGATCGACGTGTTTGACAGGAACATAACCTGGTAATTGTTGATCTAAGGTTTGAAGAATGACACCACAACCTGGACAACGGCGAATTATTCTCATCTCATTCATCATTGATCCCTCCAGTGGTGAAAGCGATGTTGCCGACGGTAGCGTTTTTTTAACCAAAATTCGATGAAACGATTCGGTTTTGTTGGCCAATGGTCATAAGGGACAAGTTTTTCAACAAACAAACTTTTCATACCCAAACGATTTGCCAACCAAACGTCCGTTAGTAACTGATCACCGATTACCATCACCTTGTCTTTAGCATAACCCTTTTGTGCTAAAAATATAAGGAGTTTGTTGCGAAAAGGTTTACCAGTTTTTGCCAGGTAATCTACCCCAACCGTGTCGGCAAATGGTTTGACCCGCTCATCATCGTTATTGGAAATAATTAGAAATTGTAAGCCTGCACTTTTCATCTTATGAATCCAATCGAAAATCACTTTTCTAGGCTTTAATTCATCATAAGGAGCAAGGGTGTTATCTAAATCGCAACATAAGGTTGTGATACCTTGTTTGATAAAAAAATCTGCGGTCACCTCTGTTAGTTTAGGCGCATAAAATGTGGGTAGCCAAAGCGAAGAACGTTGACCTTTCATTATTTCTTATCGTCAAAGAGGGAGACTTTTTCAATTTTGTCTCCACTTTCTAAATTCACTTTTGGTAAAGCAACAGTTTTATATTGTTGATCAATACGGGTAATGGCATCATGGTAAACACCAATGACTTCGGTTCCCTTAGGCATCGATATATTCTTCTTTGCATATTTATCGGTTGGCGTTGGTGCATAATCATTGGTTTCTAAATTAACCAATTCTTTATTTGAGAGTAATAATGTCACTTTCAAAAATTCATCTTGTTTATTGAGTTTTCGCCAATAAGCGAGTTGATGGGGTTCAGATTTAAAACTTTGGAAAATATATTGAATTTTACCTAATCTAGCCGTGAGATCAACATAACTGATATCAAAAATTCTAAAGTTACCTTGGCGGGTAAACATGACAATTTTGCCTCGTTCTTCAGGTTGATACACTAATAATTTTGCTAAACGATCTTTACCTAATAACGAAGAAATTGCTTTGACACCACCAGCTTTCACACCAACGGGGTTAACTTCTTTTTCTGAGAAATAAGTAACGTTTCCTTCTAAGGTTGCAATGAGGAGTTGACCTTGACCATTGGTAATATCGACATCGACCACCGTATCATCACCGAGTAAACGCATGCACGTAAGCGGTTTACTGTAACGTTGCACCATGAATTCCGATAAGGGGGTCTTCTTCAATTGACCATTGCGCGTGATCAAGACCACAAATGCATCCGGTTTAAAATCCGAAACAATTAAAGCTTTAATGAGTTTTTCTTCAGGCCCGAGATTGACGAGGTAATTAATATGCTTACCTTCTTCTTTCCATTTGGTTTCTTGAAGTTCATGAATGGGGATAAATAAATAGTTTCCAAGTTGGGTGAAAACCAATACGTAATCTAATGTGGTCGCAGGTCCCACACCAACCAATAAATCTGCTTCTTTGATACCCGGCCAGACTCCTTCTGAACTCTTATAGGATTTGAGCGGAGAGCGTTTTATATACCCATCTCTTGTGACAGAGATATAGACATCTTCTTTAGCGATTAAATCTCGTTTATCGATTTGTAACGTTTCTTTTGGTTCTGTTACAATCTTGGTCAAACGATTTTGACCATATTGACTCGCGATCAATTTTAAATCCTTGATGATTTTTTTATTGAGAACTTCTCGATCTTCAAGAATTTCTTTGAGTTCTTTAATCGTTGCTTTTAATTGCTTCTCTTCTTCTTTTAAGGTGGTTACGTCGGTGTTCGTTAAGCGATAAAGTTGTAATGATACAATAGCGTCCGCTTGGGATTTGGTAAAAGCAAATTTCTTTTCTAAATTTGTCATTGCGTCTTGTTTGTCTTCACTTTTACGAATCACCTTGACGACTTCATCTAAAATACCAATCGCCTTAATTAAACCTTCCACAATTTCTAAACGAGCAGATGCTTTAACCAAATCAAAGTTGGAAAGTCTTGTGATGACTTCGACTTGGTGATCGATGTACGCATCCACATATTGAAGTAGGTTAAAGGTAATTGGGTGCCCTTTGTTAATCGCCACCATATTGGCAGAGAAAGAACTCTTTAAATCCGTTTTAGAATAAAAATATTGGAGGATTTTTTCAGGGTTAGCATCTTCGCGAATATCGATAGCGATACGCATACCGTGATGATCCGATTCGTCGCGAACTTCAATAATGCCATCGATAATTTTCTTAAAGCGGATTTCATCCATTTGTTTGACAAGCGCAGATTTAATCACCCCATAAGGAATTTCTTTGATCACAATTTGATGATAACCCTTGAGTTTGGTAATGTCTGCTTTGGATAAAATTTCAACACGTCCATGTCCCGTTAAATAAATTTGCTTTAAAGCATCCGTCCGATAAATGGTGCCGCCTGTTGGGAAATCGGGACCCTTCACAATATCAATGAGATCTTCAATCGTGGCTTTTTTATGACCCAAGCGATAAATGACTGCATCAATCACATCTCGTAAATTATGAGGTGGAATATTGGTCGCCATCGCCACAGCGATACCTTGGGTTCCGTTGACTAATAGATTAGGAAAGCGTGCTGGTAAGACCACGGGTTCATCTTGGGAATCATCAAAAGTCAATTGCGTATCAACCGTATTCTTATCGATGTCACGAACAAGTTCTTCGGTGATTTGGGCAAGACGAACTTCTGTATAACGATGAGCCGCTGCATTGTCACCATCAATCGAACCGTTGTTTCCTTGAAAGTCGATTAATGGAACACGATATTTCCAAGGTTGGGACATGTGAACCAATGCATCATAAATCGAAGCGTCGCCGTGAGGGTGATATTTACCCATGACTTCACCAACACTGGTCGCACTTTTGCGATAGGGTTTTCTAAAGACGTTGTTTGAATGATACATGGCATAAATAATCCGTCTTTGAACAGGTTTTAACCCATCTCTTAAATCAGGAATCGCGCGATCTTGAATAACATATTTAGCGTACGTTGCATAACGTTCGCCCATGATATCTTCAAGGGGAGCCACGTTGATTTTTTCAACAATAGGTTTTGGAATAGGTTTAGATTTTTTTGCCATCTTCTTTTACCTTTCCTACTACTTCTCTAATGGTGAAGTCGATATTTTCTTCAACCCATTTACGACGAACAGAGGGGTCTTTACCCATGAGGATGCCGACGCGACGTTCGACGATGAGCGGATCTTCAATGTTGACGCGAATCAAGGTTCTTGTTTTTGGATCCATGGTGGTTTCTTTAAGTTGGGAAGCGTTCATTTCCCCTAAACCTTTATAACGAGAAATACGATAAGGAGAACCGACGGTCTTTTTTCCTATTTCAAGTTCTTCTTCGGTCCAGGCATAGACAAATTGGTTTGGCTTTTGTTCATTCATTACTCGATACAATGGCGGAATCGCAATATATACTTTTCCCGCTTGTATGAGTGGGCGCATGTGATGGTAAAAGAAGGTCAATAACAACGTTTGAATATGGGCACCGTCGGTATCAGCATCCGTCATAATAATAATTTTTCCGTATTTCGAATCTTGAATATCAAAGGCGGGACCTACACCGGCACCAATCGTTGCAATTAACGTCGCAAACTCTGTATTCTTTAACATTTGTTCCATGGTTAAACTATCGGTGTTTAATGGCTTACCACGTAAAGGTAAGATGGCTTGATGCAATCGATCGCGACCATTTTTTGCTGTACCACCTGCAGAATCACCTTCAACAATAAACAATTCATTTAAAGCATATTCCTTACTTTGAGCAGGCGTTAACTTATCCGAAAGTAAGGTATCAGATCGCAATTTTTTGTTGCCACGTGCTTCTTCTTTTGCCTTACGAGCGGCCATTCTTGCAGCTTGAGAATCCACACATTTTTTAATAAGATTTGTGGCAAAATCTTTGTTTTCAGTTAGGTAATACGTTAGCTTTGAAAGAATCATGTTTTGGACATAAGCTAAGGCATCCGGCGTTCCTAGTTTGCCTTTGGTTTGTCCTTCAAATTCAAGTTTTCCTTCTGGAATTTTTAAGGAGATAATCGCGGTAAGTCCTTCGCGAATATCGCTACCTTCTAATTTCACTTTATTTCTCAATAAATTATTGATATCGGCATATTCATTAACAG
>JBEDGE010000082.1:0-2549 GCA_041174805.1 Bacillota bacterium | reverse complement strand
TTTTTATATTGACGATAATGGTTTTCAATTAACTCTTAAGGATTTTCATATGGGATTGATTAATTTAGTTGAAAAACCTATAGAAAACCCTCCACCATTATCCACTTTTGAATTAGGCGACGATGATTTTATTCTTGGTGTTCAAAACCACCATCTCAAAACACTCGCTCAAGCCTTAGGATGTTTTCCAACGTTACCCTCCATTAACACGTATTTATTCTCATCACCACTTGCCATTAACTTAAACATAAATGTTCCGGAGTGGCATTATCGAGACGAAAGTGTTTTTACCCTGAGAAAAATTGAACTAACGAATGTTCCTCAATGGTTTCATCCTCAAACAGATTACGCCAAAAAAACTTTTGAAGATCGTCTAAGGCTACCTACAAAAGGCATTGAAGAAGCTTATGATACCCAGCCATGGAGAGTTGTGAAGACGATGATGATTGATGTAGAAGATGATGAAGGTTTATTGAATGCATGGAAAAAACATGAAGTCTGGCAACATTATCATCTACAAAAGCATCGGACATTGGGTTGGCAAGTTTATCAAACGCAAAATCCTCGTAATACCTTTCCTAGATTTCATCCCCAAACCCAAACCTTTCACTATCATTCGAATCTTGGTTACCACTATTATCCGGATCAAAAACTAAGTGGATTCGCCCAACCTTTATTCTTTAGTCCCAATCAAGATGAAAACTTACTTTACCTTGAAACGATAAAGCAATTTGATCAACCATTTGCTTGGTTAGATGTTGTCCCTCCTCGAAACACCTCGATTGGTTATGTTTTTGCTAATCCGGGTACAAGCATCAAACTTAAAACCAATGAGTTATACGACGAGATGAATTTGAATGAAATCATTGTGTCCACGGATTTGATTCATTTCTGGAATCTCAACATTGGAGATCGAGTGTATGTTGATCATGGTGTTTTTCCAGGATTAAATGAAGACGGTAGATTTCTAACATCCATGCAATCGACCCTCACCATCATTGGGACCTTAGACATGAATGGAAATTGGCTCTTCCATCATCCACATTGGCTAACCCAATGGTTAATGGTTCATGCACGCATCCCAAGTTATCTTTTAGAACCTCAAGCTTGGGTTTTTTATCAAAGCATTTTAACGCCAAATGGTTATGAATCGATCAATCCATTAAAAGACGTTCAAGATTCGGTTGAAGAAATTCAGCAAATCTTATTAATCATTTTAGGGATTTGGTTTTTGTTTGTGGGAATGCCGCTAAGTATTTTATTTTTTTACTATGCTGTGCAATCGTTTCTTTCTGATCATAAGAATGTGAAAACGCTAAAAGGATTTGGTGCACCATGGTCATACATTCAACATTGGTATTTGGTGAAGTTTATGGTCATGACCTTTGAAGTGGTTTTTCCGACATTCATTTTGTTGGTGATTCTAGATTATTGGTTTAAAAAATGGTTAGGTCAATACTTTTACCTGTCCATTTCTTATCAATTGCCAATTGAAACCCTAACCATCTTTTTATTGTTTGCTATGGTGTTTTATTTCATTTCCTTTAAGCTTCAAAGTAGTATTATAAAAAGAACTTTTCAAAATATTTAAAATTCTACTATCTTTTTATAACAGTTATGGTATTATCTTTTGCGTAGCAGCAAAATGTTAGCTCCTACTAATACTAATTGAAAGGTTTAGGTTTTCGATGAAAGGCTCAGTCAAGATGTTCAACAAAGAAAAAGGCTACGGCTTCATTCGCACTGAAGACGGAAAAGATGTCTTTTTCCATCATTCTTCGATTCTTATGGACGGTTACAAAACCGCCGAAACTGGGGAACCAGTTGAATTCGAAGTTGAAGATTCCGATCGTGGTCCACGCGCCAAAAATATTAAAAAGTTACCTCGGTAATTTTTGATAAATTAGTGCTAAGACAAAAGTCGCCTTCGGGCGACTTTTTTATTTCTTTCGCTTTGTGTTTCCTTTATAATGAATGAGGTTAATATGGGATTAAAAGCTGGCATCGTTGGGTTACCTAACGTAGGCAAATCAACATTATTTAATGCAATTACAAACGCTTCGGTTGAAGCGGCTAATTATCCCTTTGCAACTATCAACCCCAATACAGGTGTTGTGGCAGTTCAAGATGAACGATTACAATTTTTATCCTCACTTTTTAAACCTAAAAAAACGATTCCTGCGACGGTTGAATTTGTCGATATTGCAGGTTTAGTTAAAGGTGCTGCAAAAGGCGAAGGTCTTGGTAATCAGTTTCTAGCGGCGATTCGCGAAGCAGATGCAATTGTCCAAGTTGTAAGGTGTTTTGATTCAGCAGAAATTATTCACGTTGAAAACTCAGTAAATCCTGAACGTGACATGGATATTATTAATCTTGAATTAATACTTGCAGATTTAGACGTCATTCAAAGAAGATTGGATAAAGTCAATTCTAAAGCGAGAGGTAATGATAAACAAGCAATCGCAGAACTGGCAATGCTTCAAGCATTAAAACCACAATTAATGGATGGCATTCCTGCTCGATTATCGAACCTCACCACGGAACAAAGA
>JBEDGE010000081.1:0-2966 GCA_041174805.1 Bacillota bacterium | reverse complement strand
TAGGAACCTTTTTAATTGGATGGTTATTACTCTTTATCATTGGTAGTCAATTGGTTAAATTAACCAATGATGTGAAAGCCTTTAAGTTTATCGATTCTGTTCTTGGATTCCTTCTCGGTTTAGCGAGGGCGGGTGTTGTGATTGCGATTGCCTTATTGATTGCTATTCCTTTAACCTTCGTCGTCCCCCAAGTGAACACCTTTATTACACAAGATCTAGCCTTAGGTGAGGATGTCTTCTCCGTTAGCAAATTCATCTATGAATTTGCCCTATCCTTGATTAGTGGATTAATTCCGGTTTAATTTGCTCGTTTTTACTCGCAAAGAATGTTTGAAATACCTTTAAGAAAGTTTTATAGCATTATTGCTATGTCCTTTTGATATTTAGTGTAAAATTGAAACGTAATAGGGGTTAAAACTTATGAAAAACGAACGTTATGAATTAAATAAAAATCTCGCCCAAATGCTTAAGGGTGGTGTGATTATGGATGTTTCGAATGTGGAACAAGCAAAGATTGCAGAAGCTGCTGGGGCCGTTGCCGTGATGGCGCTTGAAAGAATTCCTGCAGATATTCGAGCGGCAGGTGGTGTTGCAAGAATGTCAGACCCAAAAATGATCGAACAAATTCAAAAAGCTGTTTCCATTCCAGTGATGGCAAAAGTAAGAATTGGTCATTTTGTTGAAGCACAAATTTTAGAAGCATTAGAAATTGATTACATTGATGAATCTGAAGTTTTAACCATGGCAGATGATACTTTACACATCAACAAACAAAACTTTAGCGTTCCTTTCGTCTGTGGCGCTAAAGATCTTGGAGAAGCTTTAAGAAGAATTTCTGAAGGTGCTTCTATGATTCGTTCTAAAGGTGAAGCAGGAACGGGAGATGTGATTCAAGCTGTTCGCCACATGAGGGCGATCACAGGTGAAATGCGTCGCATTCAAGCATTAAATGAAGATGAATTATTTGTTTTGCAAAAACAATGGGGTGTTTCATTAGATCTCATCAAATATGTTCACAAAAAAGGCAAATTACCCGTCGTGTTATTTTCAGCAGGTGGTGTTGCCACGCCAGCCGATGCTGCTTTGATGATGCAATTAGGTGCTGAAGGTGTGTTTGTGGGTTCTGGTATTTTTAAATCCGGTGATCCAAAGAAACGCGCAGAAGCGATTGTCAAAGCCGTCACAAATTTCCGTGATCCAAAAGTCTTACTTGAAGTCTCACGAGATCTTGGTGAAGCCATGGTTGGTTTAAACGAGGATCAAGTTAAAGTCTTAATGGCTGAACGAGGAAAATAATTCTTGCGTATTGGTGTCCTTGCGATTCAAGGTGCCTTTATTGAGCATCGTCAAAAACTCACATCAATGGGTGTGGATCATTTTGAAATTCGCCAACTTAAGGATATTCAACAACCTTTTGATGGACTCATTCTTCCCGGGGGTGAAAGCACCACGCAAGGTAGATTATTAAAGGATTTGGGTTTATTTGAACCACTTAAAGAAAAGATTCAAAAAGGTTTGCCCACCCTGGCAACTTGTGCTGGGATGATTTTATTAGCGACCCACATTACAGGCGAAAACTATCACCACCTCGCGACATTACCGATTGAAGTGACAAGAAACTACTATGGTAGACAGTTAGGGAGTTTTCATCGCCAGATACAACTGGAAGGTAACCAATTGGATTTAATGTTTATCCGAGCCCCAATTGTAAAAAAAGTTAATCCAGATGTAAAAGTCCTTTTAAAAATTGATGATCTGATCGTTGCAGTTCAATATAAAAATCAAATTGGATTATCTTTTCATCCGGAATTAAGTAAACAAACCTACTTTCACAATCAATTGATTTCATTGATCCGTCATCAAGATTAATCCATATGAAAAAAACGTTAACAAAGAACAACCGTTTTGAACAAGGGTTTATTTTTGCCGTGGTGTCTGCAATCTTTTTTAGTTTTAATGTCCCTATTTCCAAAATCCTTCTCGACTTTGTTTCACCATATTGGCTAGCAAGCTTGTTTTATTTTGGCGCTGGCATAGGCACCTTCATCTACCATCAAATGAGCAAGAATAAGTCTTTGTCTCACATTAAAGTTACCAATCAGAAGTTTTGGTATACATTGATGATTGTCTTGGATATTTTTGCACCAATTTTCTTTTTAATCGGTGTCAAAGAGACGAGTGGAAGTTTGGTGGGATTATTATCTAATGCCGAACTGATTTTTACATTAATGATTGCATTGATCTTCTTTCGTGAAAAATTGTCAACATTTTCTATCCTTGCATCCATCTTAATTGTCTTTGGTTTACTGATTGCCAATTATCAAGAAACATCCATTCAATTTGGTATTGGAACATTGTGGATTCTACTGGGAACACTTTTTTGGGGTCTAGAGAATAACGTTTCAAAAAAATTAAGTTTTGGTAACCCATTATTTGTGGTGATATTTAAAGGAATAGGAACAGGAATCGGAACACTGGTGATTGCGTTTGCGCTTCGTGAAACACTACCCACATTCTTCTTCTTATTATTATCTTTAACTGCAGGTTTCTTAATTTATGGTTTAAGTCTTATCTTTTATGTCCGCGCTCAAAGAAGCCAAGGTGCGGCAAAAGTTCAGTTAGTTCAAAGTTTTGCCCCAATTCTTGGCGGACTGCTTTCTTGGTTCTTTTTTCAAGAAATACTCTCAGTTACAACATTTTTAGGATATCTTTTGGTTGTGACCGCCTTGGTTTTGTTGGGTTTGGATTCAAGAAAAGGCCAATCCAATTAAGGGAGCGGTTTCATTGGATTAATCCCCCATTTCATAGGAAAATATCATAAAATATACATGATGAGAAATCTCAAAATCGCCTTAGGTCAGATGCGAGTGGTTCCCGGGCAACCCTCGATCAATTTTGCAACCTTATCTACGATGGTCAAACAAGCCAAATCACAAAAGGTAGATTTGGTGGTCTTTCCAGAACTA
>JBEDGE010000080.1:0-2660 GCA_041174805.1 Bacillota bacterium | reverse complement strand
TGTCTATAATGTAGATAGGACGGAATGAAAGATGAATAATATTCTAAATTTAATGATTTTTGTAGGTTTTTTAGGTTTTTTGTTTGGACTGGCTTATATTTTAATTAATAGAACGCTTCATCCAAAGTTAAAAATCAAGGTTGGACCCGTGTTAGGTCTTGTTTTAACATCCACGATGCTTTTGGTGGGAACTATCACGCCTAAAGCAAATGATCCGGTTCCCCTTCAACCCGTTGGCGTCAATCAAGTCCGGGATGAAAATCATTTAAGAAGCTTGTTACAATCTGCGAACGAATCTAGAGGAGAATTCACTGGGGTTCTGACACCAGGAGTTGCAGAAGATTCAACGACAAATTCAGATCAATCTAATAAAGGCAATTCTTTTGTTGATACCAATAGTCAAGTGGCAGGAGTCAAAGAAGGCGATGTCGTGAAGACGGATGGTGAGTTTATTTATTATGCCAGTCGTTGGGATAGCCGAGTTCGGGTGATGTCCGTTGATAGTAATAATGTGGTGGCGTATGTTGCAACCATAGAATTAAATACAGAAAATGAAACCGTGTACACCGATAGCATGTACCTCACCGATGATTATTTAATTATTATTGGTTATCGCTATAACCTTACTCAATCGAGTTGCGCGCAAGAAGATGAAAATGGTGATGTTTATTTCTGTGCAGATTTCGTTTGGTGGCAACCCACTGGATCCGTGATGATGATTGATCGCACCTCCCTTGAATTTGTTTACAGTCTTCAAACCGATGCTGCTTTTATTGATCATCGAATTGTTCCGATCATGGATGGAGAAACGACTGTTCAAGAAACTTTATATTTAGTTGGACACTATTACTTTTATTCCTACCAAGAAGGGCAAGAATTAAGACCTTCTTATATTGAAAACGACGGTGAAAAGGCCTATATGCCTTACACCTCGATGACTTATATCGATGAAGATAATCTTTATGCGATGACAACTTTAACAGGTATTCCACTGGTGTCGGAACCCGCAAATTTGACCTACCGAACATCAGGTTATTTAGGAACTACACCTGACTATAAAAAATTGTATGTGAATTTTGAAAACTTATATTTAGCCCAATCCAACTATGTTTGGGAAGAACCACAAAGTTATCAAACGACCACGATCATGAAATTCAATCTTGAAATCGAAACCGGTGATTTAACCTTAGTGGCCGTTGGTACCATTCGCGGCGTTGCCATTAACCAATTTGCCCTTGATGAATACGAAGGTTATTTCCGAATTGCGACCACTGATACTGTCTGGGATTGGCGTGCAGGAGAATGGTGGTGGTCTTGGGACAATCGCACAATTACGAATCGTCTATATGTTTTAACCGATTTAGAAGATGGTACTTTCGGGATTACCGCTTTAATTGAAGAAGGATTAGGAAAGCCTGGAGAATCGATTATGTCGGTGCGTTTCCAAGGACCTCTTGCCTATGTCGTCACCTTCTTAAGAACGGATCCTTTATATATTATCGATTTAACGAATCCTTTAAATCCTGTGATTCGTGAAGAAATTGTCCTGCCAGGATTTGACACCTACCAACATCCTTGGGGTGACAATCAGTTGATTGGTTTAGGATATGACGCAAACCAAGAAGGTCAATTAACAGGGATGAAGTTATCCGCTTATTCAACGCTTGAAGGAGAAAGTGATGTCATCCAAACCTTGAATTTCTCACAATATTTACTCGATGACATGGCCCAAAATGAAGGTGAAGTATGGGGCTGGAGCTGGGCAGAAGCACTCTGGGATCATAAAGCGATTACGGTCTCTGTTGAAGATGGTATCTTTGCCTTTGCGGTGAACGCCTATAGTTACCACCTCGTTGAAGATGTCACCACGGAAGAAACAGAAAATGGTGAAGATAGAACCGATATTTATTATGAGTATACGTTTACTTACCATAGCTACTACTTTGTGTTTAAGATTGATTTCACTCAAGCAGAACCGATTTCATTAATTGAAAAAGTCGAACACCCTTCAAGCGAATTAGGTTATGTTCAAGTCGATCGAGGGGTGATGATCAATCAAGTGATCCACACCTTATCGAATCAACAAATGATTAGCTATGACATCACCACGGATACGATTCTACAAACATTAATCTTCCCAGAATATCAAGTTGCTTAACTTTTAATCGGTTTTAATTTCATAGCAAATTTGGATTGCCGAATGGTTTTGACAATCGCTTGAATGACCGGACCAAAGGCAACGCCAAGGAAAAAAGATAAAACGGTCATGGAACTAGCGTTTGTCCCGGATAACAAACCATAAATGAATGCGAGCACAAATCCAAAATAAGCAACAATCGTTCTCATCACTGGGTAGGATTTTATCTTCAATACTTTCATCAAGGCAAACGTTAATTCTTCAAGAACCATTCCTGGGAATGTCGATAAGATTAAAAAAGCCGAACCAAAACAATAAACAAAAAAACCAACACTATGAGACAGGATTCCCAATTCTAAATTGGGAATGTACCATTGAGGAAAGATAAGAAAATCATAAACATCAACCATGCCGTTGATAAGGAATACGGAAACAAAAACAAATGCGGACTTTAAGTTTTTATTAATGATTAAGATCACTAGAATCATTGTATAAGTGTGAAGTGTTGAAGCAGTACCAAAGG
>JBEDGE010000079.1:0-2951 GCA_041174805.1 Bacillota bacterium | reverse complement strand
GACTTAAATGATTACGATGAATTATTTGAAGAAAAATTAAATCTTTTATTAAAAATTCGTGATCAAGAAATCGTTTCCCATCAAGGTAAGCATCGTCCTTCCATGGATCAATTAGGTGTGTATCCTCGAACCCAATATCCTTTGATGATTGCCCGTGGTGTTGGTGGTAGTCCGGAATCGGTTGTGAATGCAGCGATTGCCGGTATTCCCTTATTCCTCGCGATCATTGGTGGTCAACCCATTCGCTTTAAACCATATGTGGATTTATATTTGCAACGTTGGAAACATCAACATGCCCCGTTTATCGCTGTTCACTCGCATGGTTTTATTACAGAGGATGTGTCGCATTTAGAACATGCATTATTTGATTCCATGGCCAGTGTGATGAATCAAATTGGTAAAGAACGAGGCTGGGCTCCTTACACCAAAGCAAGTTTAAAAGCATCCTTACAACCGGATGGAGCGCTATATGCAGGGACACCTGAAGTTGTGGCGAAAAAAATTATCACATTCTCAAAAGCGATGGGCATTGATCGCTTTACTTTACATGTACCGGTTGGGTTTATGGAACATCATTTAGTGATGGAAACGATTCGATTGTTTGGCGAAAAAGTTAAACCGTTGATTGATCAAGCTTATCGACAATAGCTTTTTTACTTAATTGTCGTAATCGATCGGATGGGAAAACGTAAGGTTGGTTTTGCGTCTTTTGCTTTTTTACCAATGGAAATTAAGACGACGGGTTTATAACGATTGGCATCAATTTCAAGCACTTTCATAAAGTTATCGCGATCAAAACCACCCATTGGACACGTATCATAACCATACGCACGGGCAACAATCATGAGGTTTTGAGAGACGATACCACAATCAAGTAAACCTTCTCGATCAAGTGATTCTTTGGTGCGGGTTGCCCTGGCTTGTTCTGCTTTTTGATTACGAACTTTGTAGTGTTCTTCGGTAATCATTCCTGCATCCAATTCCATTTTATTCATCATCGGAAACATCGCATAACGATCTAAATCGTTGAGGATTAAAATCAGGGCTGCAGCGGTATCAATTTGGGGAGTATTAAACATCATATACGGACGAAGTTTTGCCTTCATCTCTGGAGAATGAATCAGAACAAATCTCCAAGGTTGTAAATTCCAACTGCTTGGAGCAGAAGTGGATTCTTCTAAAATTTTTAATAACGTTGCTTCATCAATTTTAACAGTGGGATCATATTCTCTAATGGATGTTCGGGATAAAACGGCTTTCAGTGTGTCCATATTGTTTCCTCTATCACATGGATTATAACGAATTCAAAAATAAGAATGTTAGTATAATACTTACGAACCATAAATCGGTTAAAATATAAGTATGCCAAACAAAAAATCTGCGATTCTTGTCGGTGTTAAACTACCTGGTTTTCACGATTTTGCCCAAGCCTTTGAAGAATTGGATAATTTAGCGCTTGCATGTGATTATTATGTGTTAAAAAAAGTCACCCAAAATCTAGACGCACCAACAAATAATTACTATTTAGGCGCTGGTAAAGTGTTTGAAATTAAAGCCATTCTTGAAGAATGTGGTGCGGAAACAGCCATCTTTGATGCCGAGTTATCCCCGGTGCATATTCGAAATTTAGAAAAAGCCCTCGAAGTTAAAATCGTTGATCGAACGATGTTAATTCTCCAAATCTTCGAAAGTCGGGCGAAGACTAAAGAAGCTAAATTACAAGTGGCAGTCGCTAAAGCAACGTATATGTTACCTCGACTCATTGATCATGAGGCTAATTATGACCGTCAACGCTCAGGTGGGAAAGCCAACAAAGGAACTGGTGAAACCAAATTAGAAAAGGATAAAAGAGCGCTTCGCAATAGCGTCATCAAGTATCGCAAAGAACTCGCAACGCTAACTGAAAAAAGAAGAGTGCAAAGATTACAAAGAAAAGACCAACATATCTTTACCATCGCCATTGTTGGATATACCAATGCTGGAAAATCTGCGCTGATGAATCAATTTCTCACCCTCGCGCACCGTTCCCAAAGTAAAAAAGTGTTAGAAAAAGATATGGTGTTTGCAACCTTAGAAACGTCATCAAGATTAATTAGCTTGCCGAATTTAATTAAGTTTATTGCCGTGGATACCGTTGGCTTTGTTCGCCGATTACCTCATCATTTAATCGAAGCATTTAAGTCAACCTTAGAAGAAGTGAAAGAGGCTGATTTAATTCTGCATGTTGTCGATATCTCTGATCCAGAATTTTTGACCTTAATGAATGTTGCCGATGATGTTTTAGAATCTCTTGGGGTGAAGAATATTCCTGTCCTTTATGTTTTAAATAAAATTGATATCATTCGCAAACCCCAAGGGGATTTACCTTTGAATCATGTTAAAATCTCAGCTTTAAGGGGTTTAGGGATGCCGCAACTGATGATGAAGATTTCAGAATATATCTTGCACGATTACCATCCTTTAGAATTAAAGATTCCATACGTGAATCAAGATTTATTAGACCAATTAAGAAAAGATGGCATCTTATTAGAAACCGCATATGAAGATGATGCAATTTATGTTTCCGTAGCCTTACCAGAACATCGAATCGCCACGTACGAATCTTATATCAATCATCGAGATTTGAATTAAGCGACCAACACTTCATTGACCGGTACATCAAACTCTGTGGTGATAATCCTAGTTTGGATTTGAAAAGGGTAGGCAACACCAATCACGTATGTCGATTTTTGTGACGATAAAAAACGATCAAAGTATCCTTTTCCAAATCCGATGCGATTGCCTTTTAAATCAAAAGCGATGCCCGGAATGATAATGAGATTCAGTAGGTTACTTTCATCTTTCATCCCTTTGGGTTCTAAAATACCTAATTCGCTTTTAACGAGTAATTCTTTTGGATTGTATCGAACATAGATGAGCTGATCTCCGACAACTTTTGGTAGTAAGAATAT
>JBEDGE010000078.1:0-6203 GCA_041174805.1 Bacillota bacterium | reverse complement strand
TAGTGATTGAAAGTTTAGGACTGATTGATAGTTTCTGGGTTCATATTATTCCTGGACTCGCAATTCCTGTTGGATTATTCCTGATTAAACAATTTATCGATCAAATCCCTAAAGACTTATTAGAAGCAAGTAAAGTCGATGGGGCTAATAATTTACAAATCTATTGGCATATCATCCTGCCACTGATTAAACCAGCCCTTGCAACCATTGCCATCGTTGCCTTTCAAAGTGTTTGGAATAATACCGAAGTGTCAAACTTGTTTATCAATGATGAAAGTTTAAAAACCTTTGCGTTTTATATGTCAACATTGACGACCACTGGCAACACGGTCGCCGGTCAAGGCATGGCAGCCGCGGCAAGTTTAATTATGTTTATTCCGAATTTATTGATTTTTGTGATTTTACAACGGAATGTGATGAACACGATGATTCATTCGGGGATTAAATAATGAAGCGTTTGATCACACCATTTTTAATGATAGCGATGGGTGTTCTCACCATGACTGCTCCAATTTCCACCTATGGATTAACCCAACAATCTGCGCCATATGCGACGTATACGATTGGTCCCAATGGCCGTTTTGTACAAACCCAAACCGCGTATGAACCTGCTGGTTATTTCGACATGAACTTAACCTTAAGACAACCAGAAGATATGCTGCGAGTTGGTAATGAGCTTTATGTTGCAGACACCGGTAATCAACGCATCGTGCGTTTTAATATGGAAACGGGTGAAGGCGAAGTGATTATTTCAGGCTTGTCCCAACCAACCGGTTTATACGTCAATGAAGAAGGCGATATTTATGTTGCAGACAAAGGTGCTCAACGTATTTATCGTTATAACTCCATGTTTACATTGGAGCAAACTTTTTCACGACCGATTGAACCGATTTTTGGTGAAACCTCACCATTCGTCCCGATGAAGGTGACCAGTGGGCCTCGAGGGATTTTATATGTGGTTGGCGAAGGTTCCACTGCTGGCCTGATGCAGATCAATCAAGCAGGAGAATTTATTGGATTCTTTGGAACCAATACGACCAATTTTAGTTGGCTTCAAACCATTTCTAACTTCTTTGGTATTACTAGAGCTGCGAATATTCCAACGTCACCTGCGAATGTAACCTTAGATGCAAAAGGTTCTGTTTATACGGTTTCCCCAACGACTTCTCAACAAGTAAAGAAATTTAATATTGCCTCACAAACCATTCTTTCCATGAGTCCATACGCGACGCCTATCAGTATCCATGTCAATGACTTTGATAACATCTTTACCGTTAGTCAAGATGGAATCATTGCTGAATATGATAGTTATGGCAATTTGATTTTTTCATTTGGGGGTTTAGACCAAGGTAATCGTGTATCTGGGTTATACGTTAATCCGGTTGATATCTTAACGGATACCGATCACAATCTTTGGGTTTTGGATAAAGGCACTGGATCCATTCAACTGTTGCAACGATCTGAATTTGCATCACTGGTTCATCAAGGTCTTATCAACTTTAAAGAAGGAATTTACTCTTTATCTCAATGGGAAAACGTTCTAAGAATGAACAGCATGTTTGCTCTCGCGAACGGTGCATTAGCACGTGGTCATTATCGATTACAAGCTTACGAAGAAGCATTGCGATATTATGCGATTGCCTTTGATCGCGCGGGATTCTCAGAAGCTTTTTGGCAATTACGATATACCTGGTTGGAATTAAATTTAAGTTGGGTTTTAATTGGCCTGGTAGGTTTGATGTTATTAGGCCAAGTTTACCAATGGATGAAAAAACGAATCATGGTAACTGAATTTGCCCAAGGCGTCATGCAACAACCTTTGGTTAAACGTTTCAATCAAGATTATCGGTTAATCAAGCATGTTTTATTCCACCCACTTGATACGTATCAAGATATTAAACATCTCAAACAAAGTTCATGGTGGATTGCGTCTATCTTATATGCCTTGTTGTTAATCGTTAGCATTTTTGAAATCTATACAACTGGATTTATTTTTCAAACCGTGAATCTTAATGACTTTAATCTTTTGATTTACACTTTAACTTTTTTAGGCACGATTGGCTTATTTGTGTTTAGTAATTACTTGGTGGCGACCATTACCAATGGTGAAGGCTTCTTTAAAGATGTCTACCTAGCAACCGCCCATGCGCTTGTGCCTTATCTCATCATCACACCTATCCTTGCGATTATTTCGAATGGTTTGACCTATAACGAGTCGATTGTTTATCAACTCATGGATGGATTAAGATTCGCCTGGCCAGCTTTGTTATTGATTTTGATGGTTAAAGAGATTCATAACTATGATGTCAAAGGTTTAATTCAAAATATTCTTTTGACGATGTTTACGATGATGATGTTAATCCTGATTGGATTCCTTCTTTATGCGTTAGCTGCCCAAGTGGTCAACTATCTTGAAAGTATTATCCAGGAGGTGATCCTCCGTGGTTAAACTCTTGAAATGGTTATTGCCTTTAGGATTTTCTGCATTGGTTGTGTTGCCGATTATCCAATCGCCATTACATATGGAAGATCCTCAAACGAATACGATCTCACAAGCACCGTCTCGAAGTGCTTTAAAATCCAATCGCTATACACAACCCGAACCTAATTTTGTCCCAGTTGAATCGAATGCATTTGCCAATCTTGATGGATACACCTATCGCGCTACCTATGGTCAATATGCTTTTTATGATTTAGAAGAAGATGCCAGTTTCCGAGTGTTGGATACAGAAACTGGATACATTTGGGCATCGACTGTCAATGATGATTACACCCTAGAAGAAGGCTCTCCCTTAGCAGATGAAGGTGATTTAGGACTCAATTTATTTTGGCAAGCTAAATTAAAGTCACCTTATTTTGTCACCTATTACCAAGGTTTAAACTTACGTGATGAACATGCCTTTGAACATCACCTTTCTCGACTAGAGATGACACGTGTAAATGCAGTTGATCATGTTGGTTTTGATGTTGAGGTATTTTTATTCTTGTCTAAAATTAGTTTCACCTTTTCAGTAAGGTTTGATATCAATGGTGTCTCTGTTTCTTTACCATTTGAATCGATTGCCGAAGGTGGCGATTTCCGGTTATCCAGTATTGCTTTATACCCAATGTTAGGAGCAACAAAACGTCTAAGAACACCCGGCTATGTCGTCGTTCCAGATGGTGTCGGTGCATTAATACGATACACAGATGATCCAAATATTGGCGTTTATAGCAAACGATTTTTCGGCAGTGATTCTGGTCTTAATTTGCTAACCCATGATCAACCTTTATTTGCCAACATGTATGGATTGGTTCATGGACATGGGCAACACGCGATGGTAAACATCATCGAGGATGGAGCGGCTCACGGTATCCTGAATCACTTTGGTTCACAGGTATTTTTAGATTTTAATTTTACCTATGTGACTTTTGCTTATCGCACCACTTATCTGCAATATCTCAATCAAGCCAAAACCAGTAGTGTGAATTTATTACAAGCTGAACCTTCTAACTTTGATATCGAACTTCGATATCAATTTCTCCAGGGAGATGAGGCAACTTATGTGGGGATTGCCAATGCCTATGCTGACCATCGATTTGCCTTACATGGTTCCAATGTTGGTGACTTGGTGCAAGTTCCGATGCACCTTGATGTATTAGCTTTAGAAACCAAACCTGGGTTATTTGCAAGGCAAAAAGTGGTGATGACGAATATGACCCAATTAAAAGCCATCTTAGATGATGTTCAAACCATCACAGATGAAGCTTATATTCAATACCTAGGCTGGCAACGAGGTGGATATAGTTTAACCGCACCGCAATATGAAGCTTTTGATGCAAGTCTAGGGACGCTCAATCAATTTAAAACCATGTATGATTCACTGCCCGATTCTGTTCGATTGCAATTAGCAGTTGATCCCTACCATGCCTATATCCATGGACAAGGTTATCAAAATCGCGATATTGCCCAATCGATAGGTCAAGAATTCCTCACCAAAGGGGACTATTATCGCTTATCGAGTCAAGCGGGTGCCGATCGACTTGACATGATACGCTCACAGTTATTGAATTGGGACATCGAAGGCATGGCCATTGAATCGATCGGCGATCAAACGTATTCGAATTTTAGTCAATCTGGAACGAGCAAACAAAGCATGATACATGAAGCGATGGAGAAAATAAATCGATCAGATAGTGTCTATCGACCGATGAGTTATGCGTGGGACGCTCAAGCGTTATTGGACATACCGATGTATTCAAGTGAACAAGCTAGACTGACCGATACCGTTCCTTTGATTCCATACATGATTGCAGGTCACCGTCCTGGCTTTGGTCGGGCAGGTAATTTCTTTTCTAATACGACGAATGAACTCTTAAGAATGATTGATTATCATTTATATCCAGCATTCTTTGTGACAGAAGCAAGTGCCTATCAATTAATTGATACGCCTTCCGAACACATTTTTACCTCACGTTATCAAGATTGGCGACCTGAAATTCAACGGCAATATGACTTTATTGCAGACGCTTTGCATGCAGTTCTTGGTCATCATATTGTTGCTCGAGACGTGTTGGCACTTGGTGTTGTAAAAGTAACGTATGATCACGATGTGTCCATTTACATTAATTACTCAGGTGATCTTTATCAAGATGGTTCGATTATCGTTCAACCTATGAATGTTTTGATAGAGGGTTCAAACAATGCGTAAACCGATAAAATGGTTCAAACGATGGTTTGGGTCGCTGACCAATCGTCAACGTGAAAGTTTGACCGGATATGCGTTCATTTCGATATGGTTAGTTGGATTTATCTTTTTGACGATGGTGCCTTTATTTGAATCCTTCATCTATTCTTTCCAACGCATTACGATTGTTGGAGGCGAAGGTATACGCTTAACCTTTGTTGGTTTTCAAAATTATATTGCCTTATTTACCTCCGACTTAACGTTCTTAGGACGCCTCCAAGATTTTATGTTTGAAATGATCTTATTTGTTCCAGTGATGAATATCCTTGCCATGCTGATTGCCATTCTTCTTAATCGACAATTTAAATTCCGTGGTTTCTTTCGCGCGATTTTCTTCTTACCGGTGATCATCACCTCAGGACCGGTGATTGCAGAATTATTAAGACAAGGCGCGGGTACGTTACCGATTATCACCGAATCAGGATTTTTAAACATCGTCGAAGACATCCTTCCTCCTTTCTTAAATGGACCCTTACAATCACTGTTTTCCCAAATCATTTTTATGCTTTGGTTCTCGGGTGTCCAAGTGGTGTTGTATTTAGCAGGGTTACAAAAACTTGATCAAAGTATGTATGAAGCTGCGCAAATCGATGGTGCCAACGTATGGGAAACGTTTTGGAAAATTACGTTGCCTTCGTTAAGACCGATGATTGTCGTCTCCTCTATCTATACGATTGTGACGCTTGCGACCTTTGCAAATAATCCTTTAATCCTTTGGATTTCCTCGGTCATGTTTAATCCAAATCTTGGTTATGGGTATGCTTCCAGTTTAGCTTGGGTTTATTTCTTAGTGATTGCGCTTTTACTCATGGTGACGACACGCATTGTTTCACCCAAAGAAAAAGGGTATAAGGTTGTCAAAACCTATGAGAGGGTTGGTCGATGAAATTGAATAAACCAATGTTCTCCATGAGTTTGAAACGTCGATTATTTGGAATGAAATTAACCGATGGATTGGTCTATCGCATGGTCCTTTATGCCTTACTTATCATTATCGGATTTGTCTATGTCTATCCTTTACTGCATATGCTTTCTTATAGTTTAAAAAGTCTTGCGGATTTGTTAGATCCAACGATAAATATACTTCCCTCATCGCTTTATTTAGAAAATTTCACCGATGCATTACTGGTATTAAACTATGTCCCATTATTTTTTGAATCGTTAACGGTGACGCTTATTCCTGCTTTATTACAAACGATGGTTGCTTCATTAATTGGTTATGGTTTTGCGCGTTTTCAATTTCCTTTGAAGAAAGTATGGTTTGCCTTATTACTGGCAACGTATTTAATTCCACCTCAAGTGACGATGATTCCTCGATATGTTTTATTTTTTAATATTGGGATTCTTGAAACGATTTTCTCAATCATCATTCCTGCAACATTTGGCCAAGGCGTCAGTAGTGCCATCTTTGTATTAATTTTTTATCAATTTTATTTGATGGTTCCCAAAGCCCTCGATGAAGCTGCGCAATTGGAT
>JBEDGE010000077.1:0-4324 GCA_041174805.1 Bacillota bacterium | reverse complement strand
AATTAACACCGACCGTTTTACTTAAAAATCGTGAAAAGAAGTTTAGAGACTTTGGCGTTTTTGAAGAGCAAACCCTGGAGAAAAAAAATGGAAAATAAATTAACGATTAAATTGATTGGGACAGGAAAATATGTTCCTAAAGGTTTAATTACGAATGCTGATTTAGAAAAAATGGTTGATACTACTGATGAGTGGATCGTCTCACACACCGGTATAAAGACCCGTCATAAAGTTGAAGGTGAAACCACAGCGGACTTAGCTTATCAAGCAGCACTTAACGCAATTGAAAAGGCAAAATTTGATAAAGAAATGATCGATGCAATTATTGTTGCCACGATTACGCCAGATTTTGCATCCCCAAGTATGGCCGCTGTCGTCCAAGCTCGTCTTGGCCTTAATCATCGTGACATCACTTGCTTTGATATTAATGCAGCATGTACAGGCTTCGTATATGCATTACAAGTTGCGGCAGCATTACTCAATAGTCCGAAATACCGCCATATCCTTGTGATTGGCGCAGAAACTTTGACTAAAATTATGGATTACACCGATCGTAATACCTGTATTTTATTTGGTGACGGTGCTGGCGCTTTATTAGTGGGCCGAGGTCAACCGCATCAAACGGTCTCATTTTATACTGCTTCTGAAGGTGATATGGAAGATGTGTTATCGGTTAAAGAAGTGCTAAGAATGCAAGGAAGAAGAGTATTTAAATTTGCAATCAATGCAATTGAAAAATCAATTAATCGCTTATTAGAACTCGATGGTAGTCGATTAGATATGGTGACAAAAATTATTCCCCATCAAGCGAATTATCGAATTGTCGAAGGGGTTGCAGATCTAAAGAAATTACCACTGAATAAATTTTTCCTAAATCTTGAACATTATGGCAACACGTCTGCTGCTTCGATTCCCATTGCCCTTGATGAATATGTTGCCGCTTCGCCACTAAAATCTGGAGATAAACTTATGTTGGTTGGCTTTGGCGCTGGTTTGACCTGGGGCGGGGCGCTGATTAATTTATGAAACCTTTTGCTGTGTTGTTTGCCGGACAAGGTGCGCAAACGCTTGGCATGGGATTATCCGCTGTCAACGAAATGCCAACACTGGTCGATTATTACAACAGCATTCAACAACATATCAAATTTAACTTAAAGGGTATTTTAAGTGGGGAAATACCTGGGTTAAATCAAACAGAATTTACCCAACCATCGTTACTTGCAACTTCCTTACTTTATTACCGACAATTACAGCATTTGTTCCCAATCAAGCCACAGTATTTGATTGGTTTTTCCCTTGGAGAATATACAGCCTTACACGTTTCCGGGCATCTTGATTTAGTATCCACCCTGCAATTAATTCAAGTTCGTGCTAGTGCCATGGCTTCGGCTAGCCGATCTAATCCTGGTACGATGGCAGCGATTATTGGTTTACCTACGCAAGTATTAGAATCACTATGTCTTCAAGTGAACAAACCAAAAAATAATGTCATGATTGCCAATTACAATTGTCCTGGACAGTTGGTGATATCCGGTCATGAGCTCGCAGTCAAAGAAGTGATGGCATTGGCAACTGCCAATGGGGCAAAAAGAGCAATCCCACTCAATGTATCGGGTGCTTTTCACTCCCCGTTGATGGCTGAAGCAGGTTTAACATTAAAAAAAGCACTTCAATCCATTGCTTTTCAACCGAGTCAAATTCCGATGATTTTCAATTGGACTGGTAAACCATTATCCCAACTTTCAGAATTACCTCATTATTTAGTTGAACAAGTTCAATCTTCTGTTCAATTTGAACATTCAATCCGTTATTTATCATCTCAACACATTGACACATTTATTGAAATCGGTCCGGGATCGGTCTTATCTGGTTTAGTGAAAAAGATTCTTCCAGATGCTAAAGTAGTCTCATATAACGGGCAGCAAGATCTCTCATTGGTAAAGGAGTTACTCGCATGAATGGTAGCAAGAAAGTAGCGATTGTGACTGGTGGGGCAACTGGTATTGGTTTGGCAATTAGTCTTCAACTTGCCAAAGATGGATTTACGGTGGTTGTTAATTACAATTCATCTGCTCAAGCTGCGCAAGATTTAGTCAAACAAATTCAAAGTATGGGTGGAAAAGCCCTTGCCGTTCAAGCAAATTTAAGTAAAGTTATCGAAGCTGAAAAGTTAATCAAAACCACTTTAGACACTTTTCAAAGATTAGATGTTGTGGTGAATAATGCTGGTATCACCGATGATACTTTAATGTTAAGAATGAGTGAAACACAATTTGATCGGGTCATTGAAACGAACTTAAAAGGTGTATGGGCAATGTGCAAATTTGCTTTAAAGCCTTTAATGCAAGCTGGTAACGGAAGAATCATCAATATCGCTTCTGTTGCAGGCATGATGGGTAACATTGGCCAAGCAAATTATGCGGCCGCAAAAGCAGGTGTCATTGGCTTAAGCAAAACCTTAGCGCGGGAAATGGCATCGAGAAACTTGACAGTCAATGTTGTGGCTCCTGGTTTTATTGAAACGAACATGACAGCAAATTTATCTCCTCAAATCAAAGAAGCTGCTTTAGCGATGATTCCGTTAAAACGCTTTGGAATGCCTGAAGATATTGCTCAAATGGTTAGTTTTTTAGCTTCAAGTAAAGCGCAGTATATTACGGGTCAGACCTTCGTCGTTGACGGCGGCATGACCATGTATTAAAAAGGGGAATGAATATGAAAAAAAGAGTTGTCATCACTGGATTAGGCGCTGTCACTCCCATCGGCAATGATGTTTCATCCATGTGGCAAAACATGATGAAGGGTACCAATGGCATAGGTATGATTTCTCTATTTGATACCTCGACGAGTAAAGTCAAAGTCGCTGCTGAAATCAAAAAGTTAGATCCTTCAAAATATTTAGATGAAAGAAGTGCAGGTAAATTAGACCGAGTGATTGTTTTAGGTATCATGGCTGCCTGTGAAGCCTATGATGACGCTGGTCTAACTTCTTCCTCAGTAGACCCGTATCGATTCGGAACGTTTGTCACTTCTGGTATTGGAGGATTGAATTCGATTTGGTCCGAATCACAAGTTGCAGTCTCACGGGGTCTTGATCGCGTTTCTCCTCATTTTATTACGAATGCAATCATTAACTTGATTGGTGGCAATATTTCAATGCGTTTTAAAGCAAAGGGTCCGAACTTACCTGTTGTTACGGCATGTTCTGCAAGCACCAATTCAATTGGTGAAGCTTTTCGATACATACGAGATGGGTATTTAGATGTGGCTTTTGCAGGTGGTTCTGAATCTTCCATCAATGCTTTAGGCATCGCAGGTTTTGCAGTAATGAGAGCCTTACATAGCGGTGATAATCCTGCCCAAGCCAGTATGCCATTTGATAAAAAACGATCTGGTTTTGTCATGGGTGAAGGAGCGGGCGTTCTCATCCTTGAAGAATATGATCATGCGAAGGCGCGTGGAGCGAAGATTTATGCTGAATTAGTTGGCTATGGTTCAACCTCTGATGCGTTCCACGTTACCGCCCCTGATGAAACCGCAGAAGGTATTAGTAAATGTATGGAATTAGCATTAAAAGATGCGGATATCAAACCTCAAGATATTGACTATATCAATGCTCATGGAACCTCAACGCCCTTAAATGACCGTATCGAAACTTTAGGGATTAAAAAAGTATTTGGTCCTCACGCTTATGCATTAAATGTCTCGAGTACTAAAGGCATGACAGGTCACATGTTAGGTGCCACTGGGGCCGTTGAATCGATTGCGTGCATCCTTGCATTAGTGAATCAAATTGTACCCCCAACCATTACAACCAATGAATTAGGTCCTGAATGTGACTTAAATTACACCTTGGGTAAACCCGTTAAAAGAAAAGTAAATTATGCTTTAAATATTAACCTGGGTTTTGGTGGGCAAAACGCCGCACTTATTTTTAAACGCTAACCATGAAATATAATCTCAATCAAATTAAAGGTATCATTCCCCACCGCGAACCTTTTATCTTCATTGATCGGGTCACTGAGAATGTTCCATTAGTCACAACGACTGCAGAAAAAGACATTTTAAAAACTGAATTTTGGGTGCCAGGTCACTTTCCCAATAATCCAGTATTTCCAGGTGTTTTAATGGTGGAGGCCTTTGCTCAAACCGGTGCGATTTGTATTTTAACCGCACCACAATATCAAGGTAAAATTGGTTATTTCTCATCAATTCAAGAAGTAAAATTCAAAAGAAGAGTTGTCCCGGGTGATACCTTAAAACTACATGTAAAATTTTTAAATAGTAAAGTTGGCTTTTTCTTTTTTGAAGGGGAAGCTTATGT
>JBEDGE010000076.1:0-2974 GCA_041174805.1 Bacillota bacterium | reverse complement strand
CCTTTGACTGCACTGGTAATCTTACTAATGACTTTATTGATGCTTTCGATGTAAGAGTGCCGAGCAACCACAATCGGATAACTTGCTTCAATCAATTGTTTGGTTACGATTGCTAGGTGTTGGCGATTAACTTGTGACCCCTTTAACAATAGATTGCGTTCATTTAACAACGCTTCGTATTGACTCAATTGTTGTAAATAACCTTCTTGGTGTTTACTAATGTGCGTATCAAGGAACTTTCGTCGAACCTTGGGTAAATCATCAAATAACATGACGTCCCTGGGTTCAAAAAATAAAACGTGAATCACCTTGGAAAGTTCTGATAGTTTTTTCACAGGTTTTTGATTCAGAAGAATTCTTTTTCCTTGAGGGGTAATAACGATTTCTAAGGTTTGTTTTCGACCTTGTAAATCAATCACCGCTTTCACTTTTGCAAAGGGTTGCCCTTTTTGTAATAAATCTTGGTCGTCACTCGTTCGAAATGAACGAGCCAAGGAAAGATAGTGAATCGCTTCAGCAAGATTAGTTTTTCCTGCACCATTTTTTCCAAGAAATACATTGAGTTGTGGATCAAATGTAAGTTGAATATGTGAATAAGAACGGTAGTTGACCAACTCTAGACGCTGAACCGTCATAAACCTTTGATTGTAATCAGGCGTTTTTGCACCATGATTTGATCCCCAGGATAGAGTTTGCGCCCCCGGCGTTGTTCCGGTTGCTGGTTAACTTGGATTGGGTTTTGGCTTAAAAATGATTTAATTTGGCCCCCTGTTTCAATCAACCCCAACATCTTCATCAATTGCCCTAATTGGATATAAGGGGTGTGAATGACAATTTCCGATTGGGTCGATTCTTTTTCCATGTTTAAACCTCTATAATTTTACCATAAAAAAGAAAATTAGGGAATATTATATATTCCCTAAAGTGCTTCTAAAATGCGTTTAAATAGTTAATACGTGCGCACTGGCGTTGCTAACTGGATGAGGGAGTCATCTTTATCGTTTTTCAACACAAATGGTCTCATATCGCCAATAAATCCAATTTTGATATCTTCAGATCCAAAAGCACGGATTGCTTCCATGAGATAAAACGCATTAAAACTCACTTCAAAACGATCACCGTTAAATGAGAACTTGGTGAGAGGTTCACTTGCTGATCCAATTTGGGCAGATTTACTTGATACTTCAACCGCGGTTTCACTCATGGTTAATTTCACCACATTTTCTCTTTCAACAGATAGTAGGGCGACGCGTTCCATGACGGCTAGTAATTCTTTGGCGTTTGCCACCAAATAATAATTAGAAGTTTTTGGGATGATATTAGCGGTGTTAGGATATTCGCCACCAATTAAACGAGAGATGACGAGGGTGTTACCAAATTCAAATGTGGCACGCTTTTCTGTAAAGGATAAATTAATCATAGGTTCATGTTCCATCATTGAAGTGACTTCAATTAAGGTTCTAGCAGGAACATTACTGACAAATTTCACAGGTTTATTAATACTAATTTGTTTTCTAGATAAACGGGCAGAGTCGGTAGCGGTCGCCACTAACTTCCCATCCGATGCTTCTAAATTAACGGCAGTCATAATCGGTCTTTGTTCTTTGGTGGATGCTGCAAAAGCAGTTTGTTCAACGACTTTTTTCAATATTTTAGTTTCAATTTCCAAAGATACACCCGTGGTATCGAGATCTAATTCTGGATATTCTTCAACTTTAATGGAATTTAATTTATAAGTGGAACGGCCATCACTAACATTCACAATGGTGTCATCAAATAATTCAACGGTTAATTGTGAACCTTCAACTTTTCTAGCGATTTCTCCAAATAATTTAGCATTCACCAAGGTACCACCGTTTTTGGTGTCCGTTAATAAAGTTTTACCTTTAATAGCAAAAGGTACTCTAGTGACAATCGATAATTCATTATTAGAACTAACAATGGTCAAACCTTTATCATCGACAACCAATTTGAAATTACTGAGTACTGGAATAGGTGTCTTAATTGCAATCGCTTTACTCGCAATATTAATTGCCTTTAATAATTCATCGCGAAGCACAGTAAATTTCATATTTATTTATCTCCTTAAAGATTAATAATGATAATAAGGCGTGTGGATGTTGTGGATAAGTCACCATTCATAGTAATTCGTCTATTATTTTACCACATTTAATCCAAAGTTTTTTAATAAATTTATTCGTTGATTACGCTTTTTTTAAACGTTTTTGTAACTGATCAATAGCAGTCGCAATTGCCTCATCAACTTTCAACGATTTTTCCACTTTCTTCACAGCGTTCATCACCGTTGAATGATCCTTACCACCAAAGAGCGCACCAATCTTTAAAAATGGTACATCTAATAAGTTACGAATAAGATACATAGCGATATGTCTCGCCATAGCAATTTGATTCGTTCTGATTTTCCCCGTTAATTGTTGGTTCGTTAAATTGTAATAGTCGGCAACAGTGTTAATAATTCGATTTTCTGTTAAAGATGATTGGTTTCCAGACCCAATAAGGGGTTGAACAGACTCAATCGCGACATCCATGGTGATGTGTTTGGTTTGTTTAATGTTAATCACATAAAATACCAATCGATTCAAAGCTCCTTCTAGCTCGCGAACGTTATTAGAAAATCTTTCTGCAAAAAAATGGAAAACTTCTTCATCAAAATAAGTAATGTCAAGTCTGTTAGATTCGATTTTCTTTTTTAGAATCGCTACGCGAGTTGGTAGATCAGGAATAGTGATGTTCATCGTCAAACCAGAACCAAACCTTGTCACCAAACGCGATTCTACACCGCGAATTTCACTAGGGTGACGATCACTTGTCAAAATAATTTGTTTACCTGAGTTAATTAAATGATTAAAGATATGAAAGAACATTTCTTCTGTTTTTACTTTTTCTGCTAAAAATTGAACATCATCCACCATCAACACATCAATGGATTTAAAAAAGTCTTTCATGTTGTCAG
>JBEDGE010000075.1:0-3858 GCA_041174805.1 Bacillota bacterium | reverse complement strand
ATATTAAGCCATGATTGTACTTTTTGAAATAAATTGCTCATATTGCACCGCCTTATAAACCGATGAAATTATACCTTATTTTATTAAAATTAGCTTATGGGTGATTTATATTGAAGATAATCAAACTATTTGATAAGATTAACGTGCTATTCGTAATTAACTGGAGGTTATCAAATGAAACCAATCGGCATGTTTTTCGGAAAGATATTTGGCGGATTATGGAATTGGATCAAGGAAACTGCTTGGGTCCAACCTTTATTAATTGTTGGAACGATTTTTGCCATCATTTTCTCAATTCCTACCATTACTGAATGGGTCAATGGTATTGCGGAAAGTATTAATAGCCCTGAAAGTTACTATCGTAACTATCAGAAAAAGCTCGAAGGTGAAGAAAATTCAGAAGCACAAAAGCTTGTCGATGCGATGATGGAAAATTCAGATGAATTTGGTGAAAAGTTTATGCTTGTTTTTGTACAAAAAGATTGCCAATTCTGCAAAGATGCTCAACCTGGATTTAAGGAACTTCTCGACAACACCTCACGTTATTATGGTACCCAAGAAGTTGATTCCATTACCCCTGTCACCAAAGAACAATTTGGAACCTTCAAATTCTACACCATCTTTATCGATGAAACTTATGACTTTGCAGAAGACGAAACGACCACTCCATTTGAACGTTTCCTCTTACGCAATACAGACTTTTTAGAAAGAACAGCTGAAGTGGCAAGAAACTCCGCATATAAAGTAAACGGTCAACTTAATGAAACGCAAATCGAATCACTCGAAAGTGGTGAAAAGAATTCAATTTCCACACCAACTGCAATTATGTATGACTTGTCTGATAATAGTCCCGAAGTCGGTATCTCTGAGTTACTCATCTCCATTCCTGGGGCTAACTTGTATGACAAAGCAGTGACACTTTCCGACGCTTGGATGCATCGTAATCAATTTGAATTAAATTAATTCATTTTAAACTTATCTGACTTAAAGCGTTTCCGAAAGGGAACGTTTTTTTGTATAATATAAAAGATGGAAAATTCAATCTGGTACGCGATTCAAAAACCGAACATAATCGCAGGTACAACAACAAGAAGCGGTGGTCATTCAATCGGCACTTATGGTTCTTTAAATTTAGCATTCCATACCGGCGATGACATAAATAAGGTTGAAAAAAATCGTGACGTTTTTTCTAGTTTAATTCAAATTCCAAGATCACAAATGGTTTTAACCTATCAATCCCATAGCACTGTTCTAAAACGTGTCTATAAGGAAGATGCGGGTAAAGGTAACCATGAATTCCAAGACGGAGTCATTGCAGACGCTTTATATACCACAGAGAAAAACTTGATGTTGGGAGTCTTTCATGCTGATTGTGTTCCTGTTTTCATTACCCATAAGCATCTAAATCTAATCGCTGTTATTCATGCTGGAACACCTGGTACTTTAGAAGGTATTAGTAAAAAAGCTATCGACCAAATCAAATCCGAAATGAAAATAAACCCCTCAGATTTAATTGCCCATTTAGGACCTTCGTTGGATTTTGCACATCACCCAATCTCGAAGGAAAGAGCAAATGAATTGCTTCAAAAAAATGATAAATTCAAAGACATCATTAAAAAAATCGGCGGCGGTTATTTTTTAGACATACCCTTACTCAATTATTTACAACTCGTCGATGCAGGACTTTCACCGCGTTCCATTCATGTGAGTAATTTAGACACTTTTTCAAATGCTAAAGACTATTTCTCGTATGATCGTGATCAAAAAACGGGTCGTCACATTTCTTTTATTGTTTTAAAGTAGTTTTTAATTTTTTAAAATAAGGTAATACTACGTTGGGCACAAGTGACGTAATATCAACTTGATTTAAATATAATTGCTTAATCAAACTCGAAGAAATAATTTGGTGTGGTTGTTTGGCCATGAAAAATACCATTTCGATATTGGCATCGATGAGTTGATTACCTGAAAAAATATCATGTTCATACTCAAAATCGGGAACGGTTCTTAACCCTCTGACTAAGGCAATTGCAGATTTAGATTGAGCATAACGAATGGTTAAACCATCAGTGCTATCCACCATCACTCTTTTTGCACCATAAGACTTTGCAATTTCAAGAAGCATGGACTTTCTATCCTCAAGGGAGAACGTACTATTTTTGTTCGGGTTTACGGCCAAAAGCAAGATGACTTGATCAAAAATTTTCAAAGCACGATTTAAAATATCAATATGGCCATTGGTAATGGGATCAAAGCTTCCAGGATAAATTGCAATTTTCATTATTTATTCCAACCGATATGAACAAATGTTCTACCATAATTATAAGTCTTTACCATCAATTTGTCTTCGTTAAATTCATGAAGATGAGATTCATTCTCATAAACCACAATTGAACCAGGTCGAAGGAGATTACTTTTGAACAATATTTTAAATAGGTTTTGCTGATGATTAAAAGCATAAGGAGGATCAATAAAAACGATATCAAACTGTAAGTTATTAACTCTAGCGAATTCTAGGAAATCAAACGCATCAAGTTGGGTAATCTTTAACTGATCGATTTTTAAGCTACTGACGTTGGCTTCTATAATTTTTTTAACTTCTGGGTGATTATCATTTAAATAAGCAAATTTAGCACCCCTTGAAATGGCCTCTAAACCATATGCACCTGAACCTGCAAATAAATCAAGAACCATTGCATCCATAACGTTGGTTGAAATTGCTGAAAAAATAGCTTCTCTAACTCGATCTTTGGTCGGTCGAGTCATTGTCAAAGACGGTTGTAAAAGTTTTCTTGATCGAAATTTTCCACCGATGATTCTAAGCATAATTAACAACCTGGTGGATGAGATTTAAAGGGGGTAAAAATTTTTTGTTGGATCATTTGATATATCTCTCTTACTTGACCATATGATTTCAAATAGTCTCGCACTAATGGATGAGAATCAACTTGAATTTTAACTTGGTGAAGTTCTGCTCGGGCTCTTAATAAATGTGGACTTTCATCCCCAAAACTTTCCCACATCGATTGATAATTTGCTTGAGCCCTTTGATAGGTTTCACTTAAGGTCAATAACGTTTGATTTTGATTTAACAGTTGATCGAGTTGATTAAGTAAAACAACGCGTTGATCTTGTTCTAACGTTTCCTTTAATTCTCTTGCTAATGTGATTAGTTCTGCGTAACTCATAGATTTACTTTATCACACTTATTTCGATGCAGAATCAATAAAAATTATGGTAAAGTGGAAACTATGAAACGTCTCAAAGTCATTCAAGATCCAAATCCAATTCTAAGAAAAAGAGCGATGCCAGTTCTACTTCCTCTTTCAGAAGAGGATTCAAACTTGCTAAAAGCACTTTTGGATTATGTCCACAAATCTCAAGACAAAACCTATGCTGAAAAATATAATATTCGTGAAGGAATTGGATTAGCGGCCCCTCAAGTTGGCATCAGTAAGCGTCTTACTGCAATCAGTTACCAACGCGGTGAAGTCAAAACCGAGTACATGCTCGCCAATCCTGTGATTGTCTCGCAATCGGTAAAACAAATTGCCCTAAGTTCTGGTGAAGGGTGTTTATCCGTACCAACGGAACATCCTGGATATGTCTATCGAGCTAACAAAATCACCGTAAAGGCATTCGATTTAATTCAAAACAAGGACATTCTTATCCAAGCGGAAGGATTTGATGCCATTGTTTTGCAACATGAAATTGACCATTTAAACGGTCGTTTATTTTATGATTATTTAGATAAGATTGATCCGTTTAAAGAAAAAACCAATGCCACCTTTTTATAGCGATATTTCCTTTACAATTTCATTTTCATTGATTATAATTTAATCAATAAAGACGATGCAT
>JBEDGE010000074.1:0-2717 GCA_041174805.1 Bacillota bacterium | reverse complement strand
GCCAGAAGATATTGAAGGCATGGTTGCCGCTCAAGGTATTTTAACCGCTCGTGGTGGGATGACCTCACACGCCGCCGTTGTCGCTCGTGGTATGGGTAAAACCTGTGTTGCTGGTGTTGGCACTGCCATCATTGATGAACACAAGGGTACCGTAAAATTTGGAAACAAAACCTATACGACCAAAGACACCATTTCAATTGATGGTTCTACCGGAATGGTTTACGAAGGTGATATCGCTCGCGTTGAAGCTGGTTTGACTGGTTACTTTGGCCGGATCATGACCTGGGCTGATGAATACCGTACCTTAAAAGTTCGTACCAACGCTGACACACCAAAAGATGCAGAAACCGCTTTAAAGTTTGGTGCAGAAGGTATTGGTCTATGCCGTACTGAACATATGTTCTTCGACAAAGAAAGAATCTTCTACGTACGTAAAATGATTCTTGCTGACACTTTAGAAGTAAGAGAAGAAGCATTAAAAGAACTTCTTCCTTTCCAACAAAAAGACTTCTACGAACTCTTTATGGCGATGAAGGACTTAAATGTTACCATCCGCTTACTTGATCCACCCTTACACGAATTCTTACCACAAGAAGCTGATAAGATTAAAGAATTAGCGGATGAACTCAAGATGTCCGTTGCTCAAGTTAAAGCACGTATTGATTACTTACATGAATTTAACCCAATGATGGGTCACCGTGGTGTTCGTTTGGATGTATCTTACCCAGAAATCGGTAGAATGCAAACTCGCGCCATCATTCGTGCAGCATTAGCGGCTCAAAAGAAATTAGGAAAGAAAGTTGTTCCTGAAATCATGATTCCATTAGTGTTAGATGTGAAAGAATTAAAGTTTGTTAAGGAAATTATTGAACAAACTGCTCAAGAAGAAATCGCCGCAAGTGGTCAAAAGTTAACGTATCAAGTTGGTACGATGATTGAAATTCCACGGGCAGCATTATTAGCAGAATCCGTTGCAACTGAAGCTACTTTCTTCAGCTTTGGTACCAACGACTTAACGCAAATGACTTATGGTTTCTCACGTGATGATGCTGGTAAATTCTTACCTGATTACTATAAGACTAAAATCTTTGAACAAGATCCATTCCAAACTGTTGATCAACATGGTGTTGGTAAATTAATTAAGATGGCTGTTCAAGATGGTCGTAAAACTCGTCCTGATTTAAAAGTTGGGATTTGTGGTGAACATGGTGGCGACCCAGTGTCAATCGAATTCTTCCATAACGCTGGATTAAACTATGTCTCATGCTCACCGTTCCGCGTTCCTGTTGCTAGATTAGCTGCTGCACAAGCTGCAATCAAAACAAAGCGCGCAACAAAGAAAGCTTAAGTTAAATTAAAAACCCACCAAACATCGGTGGGTTTTTTATTTGGTTTTATTTACCTATTTTTTTTAACCAGTGTTGATAATAGCCGGGTTTGTTGACTTGTTGTTGTCTCGCGATTGCTAAGTCGCCTTTTTTAACAGAATGGTTGATTGTGCTTCCTGCAGCGATGATTGTTTCATCTTCGATGGTTACAGGACTAATGAGTGTTGTTCCAGATCCGACAAAGACATCTTTTCCAATCGTGGTGTGGTGTTTTTTATTGCCGTCATAATTCGCTACGATGGTGCCTGCTCCAATATTGGTTCGTTCACCAATTTCACAATCGCCAAGGTAACTTAGATGCGCAACTTTCACACCGGGATGTAGTTTAGCGGCTTTAATTTCTACGAAATTACCAACTCTATTTTCGTTCGTAATGACAGCATGACCACGAATGTGGGAAAAAGGTCCGATGTGATTTTTATCACCAACGATTGAATCAATAATTTTCGAGGATTCGATATGATTTTGGTTGCCAATTGTTGTGTTTTCAATGGTGGTGTTCGCCCCAATAAAGTTTCCTTGACCAACCGTAACGGTTCCCAATAAATAAACTCCGGTTTGAATAACCGTATCTTGACCAATGGTGACTTGTGGGGAAATAAAAGTATTGTCTGGATTTTCAATGGTGACACCATTCACCATGTGTTGATGATTGATACGACGTTGCATGATTAATCGTGCTTCAGCTAGTTGTGCTCGGTCATTTATGCCAAGGGTTTCTTCAAAGCTATCAACGGTAGATGCACCAATTTTGAATCCTTTATCCATAAACATTTTGATTAAAAAAGTAATATTATATTCGCCATTTTTTGGGTTTGGTGGTAATTCTTTTAAATACTTAAATAAGAGATTGTTATTGAAAACATAGAATCCGGTATTGATTTCTTGAATTTTCTTTTCTTCTTCTGTGGCGTTTATTTCTTCAACAATTGCTGTAACTTGACCTTTGCTATTGCGAATCATTCTTCCGTATCCAAAGGGGTTTGGAACAATGGAAGTTAAGATGGTTAAATCAAAACCACCACTAACGTGCGTTTTAACTAATTGATCTAAACTTTTACTGGTGATAAGTGGTGTATCTCCAGAAACAATGAGTGTGGTGCCGGGTTTGCCTTCTAAAATTGGGGCGACTTGCATCACCGCGTGACCGGTTCCTTTTTGTTCTCTTTGCCAAACGACTTCCGATCGACCTTCAACCACTTTGGCTGTTGTTTCTCCACCATGACCAAAAATCTTTATTGTTATTTCTATATTGTGTGGTTTTAATGCATTGATCACGTGACAAAATAACGGAACCCATAACAAATCAAAAGCGACTTTACTCTTGGA
>JBEDGE010000073.1:0-6873 GCA_041174805.1 Bacillota bacterium | reverse complement strand
ATACGGTTAATTTTAAAAACCTCAGAAATAGCAAGAATAACGGCAGAAATTACTATATCATAAGGTTTGTTATATCAAGGTAAATAACTTAAAATATACCTTTGAAGGAGAATATTATGGCAAAATTGGAAATAAAAAATTTATGGGTGAAGGTAGCCGACATCCATATTTTAAAAGGTGTTAATTTAACGATCCAAGATCATGAGACGGTTGCGTTGCTTGGTCCAAATGGTCATGGTAAGTCCACCCTGTTATCTGCAATCATGGGTCACCCCAAATATGAAATTACCGAAGGGGAAATTCTTTTAGATGGCAAAAATGTAAGAGAAATGGAAGTAGATGAACGTTCAAGAGCAGGTTTATTTTTAGGCATGCAACATCCCTCCGAAGTTCCTGGTGTTATTAATTCCGATTTTTTAAAGGCCGCAATTAATGTTCGCCGTGAAAAGCCAATCAATCTTGTTGAGTTATATAAAAAGTTAGATGATGCGTCCAAACAAATGAAAATACCGATGGAATTAAGCCATCGCCATTTAAATGAAGGTTTTTCAGGTGGAGAACGTAAAAGAAATGAAATTCTTCAATTATTATTACTCAAACCATCGATTGCGATGTTAGATGAGATTGATTCAGGTTTAGATGTGGATGCCTTACAAGCGGTGAGTGAAGCAATTAAGAAAATTCAACGTGAAACAAAGATGAGTTTTTTAATTATTTCTCACTATGCTAGACTCTTCCAAATGATTCAACCAACAAGAGTTGTCGTCATGATTAACGGAAGAATTGCTGTTGAAGGCGGTCCAGAAGTGATTACCAAAGTCGATGGATCTGGTTATGAATGGCTGACAAAGGAATATGGAATTAGCATTAAGAAAGAAGATAAAAATGCCAAACCCATTTCGATGAACACCATTTCTATTGGTGCTTGTGCAACCAATGAGGCAACGAAGTATGCAAAGAAATAAACTGATTGCTAATCAATCAGTTTTCCATATTCCCTCTTCAAAAGTCAGAACGCACTATTTGTTGGATCTGAGTGCAGTGACTTTTTCACCGATTCATTTAGTGATTGCTCCGAATGCCGATATCGACCTACTGATTCAAAATGGAAAACAAGATTTGAAATTAGAAGTTGATATCGCGGATTATGTTTCCGGCAAGATTCAATTTGCGATGTTTGGTGAAAATAAAAATTTTATTTGGCAAGCCTCTGTTGGTGCCAATGTTAATCTTGAAGCTGCAATTGCCGACTTTACAGAAGGCAAAGGTCGCGTGATGATTAGTTTTGAAATGTTAGGTAGGGATTCTCAAATTGAATGGAGAACCGCCGCACTCGCGAGTCATCAAGACCGTAAATTTTACTCCGTTAATTTCACCCACAAAAACTTTAATACCTATGCCAATATGACAAATTATGGCGTTACAGAAGGTCAAAGTAGTCTTCAATTTACTGGTACGGGTCATATTTTAAATGGTGCTAAATTCTCTAAGACACACCAAGCTGCCAAGATTATGGTGTTTGATGAAAAGTGTTTCGGTCGAGCGGATCCCGTTTTAAAAATTGATGAAAATGAAGTTGAGGCATCACACGCTGCAACAGTTGGTCGGGTTAATGAAGACCATTTATATTATTTGCAATCACGTGGTCTTACCAAACAAGAAGCAAAGCGTTTAATTACCTTAGGCTATTTACAGCCAATTATTGCCTATTTTACAGATGAATCGATTCAACAACTCTTATCCAAACAAATTGAATTAGGAAATCAAAAGTGAATATTAAGCAAATTCGAAAGGATTTTCCAATCTTCAAAAAGAAATTTAAAGGTAAACCTTTGGTTTATTTTGACAACGCTTCAACCACGTTTAAACCGTTATCAGTGGTCAAAGCGATGGATCGATATTATCTTGACTATCCAGTCAATGCCGGCAGGGGGGAATATGATTTAGCCCATTTCCTTGAAACCGAAATTGAAGCTGCAAGAAAAAAAGTTGCAGATTTCATTCAAGCAAGTGCCAATGAAATTGTCTTCACAACTGGAACCACTATGGGAATCAATTTAATTGCCCAAAGTTATGCGATGCATCATCTGAAAGCCGGCGATGAAATTATCATTACGGAATCTGAACACGCTGCTAATGTTTTACCATGGTATCAAGTATCGGAAAAAACAGGCGCTAAAGTCGTGATTATTGAGTTAGATGCTCAACAAAGATTAACCCCTGAATTATTAAAATCGCACCTCAATAAACATACAAAGATTGTTGCTTTTGCTAGTGTAAGTAATGTATTAGGCACAAGAACAAATATTCAATCATTAACGAAAATAGCCCATGAGGTTGGTGCAATTGTCATTGTGGATGGTGCCCAATCAGTTCCTCATACACCGACGAGTGTTAAAAGTGATGATATCGATTTTTTAGTATTTTCCGGCCATAAGATGCTTGGCCCAACTGGTATCGGTGTTCTCTATGGAAAAACTTACCTTTTGGAAAAAATGAAACCTTTCTTTACAGGTGGCGCGATGTCTTTACGTTTTAATAAACAACGCATGGTTAAATATGCTCCAATTCCACAATTATTTGAAGCAGGAACACAAAATTGGGCAGGTATTATCGGCTTAAAATCAGCAATAGAATACCTAGAAAAAGTTTCTTTTAATTTTATTCATACACAAGAAACCGCCTTGAAAGATTATTGTCTTAAAGGTCTAAAAAAGATTGACCATATCAAAGTTTATAATCCAGAAACTGATTCAGCAATCATTGCTTTTAATGTTGTTGGTGTGAATCCCCAAGATGCTGCAACATACTTCAATAGTCAAGGCGTTGCAGTTCGTTCTGGTCAACATTGTGCTCGAAATTTAGTAGACTTTTTAAAAACGGATGGGACGGTTAGATGGTCAGCGTATTTTTATAACACTATAGAAGAAGTTGATCGCTTTTTAGAAGCTGCCAAGAAAGGAAGGAATTTCCTTGATGCCTACTTTCAATGATCCAACCATGATGCGTCAAATTATTATGGACCATTATGAACATCCCCGAAATCGAATGAAACTAACGCAACCAGGCGTTAAAACCAAACACATGGACACCTCAGGTTGTATCGATGATATCGATGTCAATCTTTTGCTAGAAAATGGCATAATTAAGGCGCTTAGTTTTGAAGGGGTTGCCTGTACGATTTCCACAGCATCAACTTCTATCATGACTGAGTTACTGATGGGTAAATCCAAAAAAGAAGCCACTTACATCATCGAGCAATATATGAAGATGATCCATGCGCAACCTTATGATGAAAGTGTTCTAGGTGAGGCGATGGCATTCCAAAATACGTATAAACAAGCAAGTCGTATCAAATGTGCAACACTTGCTTGGCAAGGTTTATCTGAGTTATTAAAGGAGGAAAAATAAATGGATAAAGACAATATTCCCCAAGACGAATATCGTTATGGGTTTAATGATAAAGATGTTTCGATTTTAAAAACAGACAAGGGGATTTCAGAAGCAATTGTTCGACAAATTTCACGTTTAAAAAAAGAACCTAAATGGATGGAAGAAAAACGTGTGGAAGCTTTCAAAGTTTTTCAAGGTTTAAAAATGCCCAATTTTGGTCCAGATTTAAACTTCATTGATTTTCAAACTTACACCTATTACACCAAACCTTCCGAAAGAGAAGAAACCACTTGGGATAAAGTTCCAGACACGATTAAAAATACGTTCCAAAAATTAGGGATTCCTGAAGCCGAAGCTAAGTATCTTTCCGGTGTAACAACACAATATGAATCGGAAGTCGTTTACCACTCGATGCTAAAAGAAGTCGAAGAAAAGGGCATTAAATTCTTATCAACCGATGAAGGTTTAAAGCAATTTCCAGAACTCTTTAAACAATACTTTGGTTCCGTCATTGCGATGAATGATAATAAATTCGCTGCACTCAATACTGCAGTTTGGTCAGGTGGATCGTTCATTTATGTCCCTAAAAATGTCCACTTAGAGAAACCTTTACAAGCTTATTTCCGAATCAATAATGAAAAAACAGGACAATTTGAACGGACACTCATCATTGTGGATGAAGGTGCAAGCGTCAATTATGTTGAAGGTTGTACTGCCCCGATTTATTCAATTGAGTCGTTACATGCGGCTGTTGTCGAAATCATCGTTTTACCGAATGCAAAGTGCCGTTATACGACGATTCAAAATTGGTCACCTAATGTTTTAAATCTAGTGACCAAACGTGCTTATTGCCATGAAAACGCCCAAATGGAATGGATTGATGGCAATATCGGTTCGATGAAAAATATGAAATATCCTGCCGTTATTCTCGGGGGTCGCGGATCAAAAGGAACGGTAATATCCATCGCCGTTGCTGGTAAAGGTCAAGAACAAGATGCTGGCGCGAGAATGATTCATTTAGCACCAGATACTTCTTCAACGATTGTCTCTAAAACCATTGTTCGTAATGGTGGCGTAAGTAACTATCGTGGAACCGTTCGCATTCATCCGCAAGCGATTAATTCCAAAAATCATACCGAATGTGACACCTTGATTTTAGATGGTCGTTCTAAAGCGGACACGATTCCTAAGGATGAAGTTTTAAACAATGAATCTTTTATTGAACACGAAGCAACAGTTAGTAAAATTTCTGAAGACCAACTCTTCTATTTGATGTCCCGAGGCTTATCTGAAGAAGATGCAACACAAATGATTATCATGGGATTTATCGAACCTTTTTCGCGAGAATTACCAATGGAATATGCGGTTGAACTAAACCATTTAATTAAATTGGAAATGGAAGGTAGTGTCGGTTAATTTCCTATGGCGCGATATGAAGTTATTGTCATCGGTGGTGGACATGCTGGTTTAGAAGCAGCTTTTGCTGCTGCCAACATGGGTGCTAAAACTTTACTGATTACACTCAATAAAAAAATGATGGGTAACATGCCTTGTAATCCATCCATTGGTGGAAGTGCCAAAGGGATTGTTGTTCGTGAAATTGATGCCTTAGGCGGAAAAATGGGTATCGGGGCAGATGCTGAATATTTACAAATGAAAATGTTAAATACCGGCAAAGGTCCAGGTGTTCAATGTTTAAGAGCCCAAGTTGATAAGTTAAGATATCCTCGTTACATGCAAAAACTTGCAGATGAAACGGAAAATCTAACAGTCAAAGAAGGCATGGTTTTAAATTTATTACATGATGATCATCATGTCTTTGGCGTGGTTTTAGCCAATGGTGAATCGATTGAATCTGACGCAGTTATTTTAACAACAGGCACTTATATGGAATCGGAAGTCTTGGTTGGATTAACCAAACGATCCGCTGGTCCAGACGGTGAAAAACCAAGTCTAGGTTTATCACCTAATCTTGCAAAAATGGGAATTGAATTATTCCGGTTAAAAACAGGAACGCCGCCCCGTCTAAAACGTGACTCAATTGATTTTTCAAAGATGGATCCACAATACCCTTCTGAAGGAGCATTGTTATTTTCAAGTCTTACTCCCAAAGCAAAACCATTTGCAGACCAAGCATTATGTTACTTAATTCACACACAACCTCAAACCCATGAAATCATACGTCAGAATTTAAAACAATCAGCGATGTTCGGTGGTTTGGTCACAGGTGTTGGTCCTCGATATTGCCCATCCATCGAAGATAAAGTTGTCCGATTTGCCGATAAAGAAAGACATCAATTATTTATTGAACCTGAATCTGCCGAAACGGATTCAATGTATCTTCAAGGCTTTTCAACATCGATGCCGCCAGAAATTCAAGAAAAAATGGTTCGGTCTTTACCCGGATTAGAACAAGCGGTGTTTTTAAAATATGCCTATGCCATTGAGTATGATGCCATCGTTCCGACGCAATTTGACTTAACCTTAGAATTAAAAAAGTGGCCAGGACTTTATGGTGCTGGTCAGATTTTTGGAACCTCTGGTTATGAAGAAGCTGCCGGAGCCGGGATTATGGCAGGAATAAATGCAGTGAGAAAAATTCGTAAACTACCACCGGTTATTTTGAGACGAGATCAAGCTTATATCGGCGTCATGATTGATGATTTAGTTACAAAAGGCACCCAAGAACCATATCGCTTATTATCATCTCGAGCAGAATATCGTTTATTACTTAGACACGATAATGCTGCAGCAAGACTAACTGAAATCGGTCACGATATTGGCTTAGTAAAAACAAAACAATACAATTTATTTAAGCAAGAACAACAACAACTTCAAGATGTAGAACAACATCTAAAATCAATTTCTATTCGCCCAAATCCTTCGATTAATGCTTTTCTTGCAACATTAGAACAAGGAGCTTTACAAGGTGGGATTACCGCATATGAATTGTTAAGAAGGCCGCAAATTAAATTTAATGATTTAATCCAATTTTTTCCAACGCTTAAAACCTTTAATCTTTCAGAAGCGCTTTTAACGCAATTGGAAGTCAATGTAAAATTTGTTGGTTATATTGAAAAGGAAGTCAAGCAAGCCCAAGCCTTTGCCAAATATGAGGATTTAACCATTCCACATACGATTGATTATGCAAGTCTTGCAGGTATGGCGATGGAAGCAAGACAAAAATTAAGCAAAATTAGACCTTTAACGATTGGTCAAGCTTCAAGAATTTCAGGCGTAAACCCAAGTGATATTTCTCTATTAGTCATGCAAATTAAAAAAGGATTTCAACGTGGAACTGTCACAGCTTAAATTAGCATTGCATCAAATTGAGGTTGCGATTGATGAAGCATCACTTTTAAATCTAAAAACCTATGCAGAAAAAGTTTTTCAAACGAATCAACTTTTTAACTTAACGGCATATCCTACCTTGGAAATGATTTATGAAAAAGGCATTTATGATAGTCTATGTTTTCCACT
>JBEDGE010000072.1:0-5123 GCA_041174805.1 Bacillota bacterium | reverse complement strand
CATCAAGTTGACGGTTCGCTGTAATCGTTGAATCCAATTGACGGATGGAACCAGCGGCAGCATTACGAGGATTCGCTAGCAAGACTTCACCTTGAGCTGCGCGTTGATCATTGAGAGCTTTAAACACTTTCCTGGTCATATAGATTTCACCACGAACTTCAATCGTTCGTAAATCTGGAATGGTTAAAGGAATTGATTTAATGGTTTTAATATTCGCGGTAACATCTTCGCCAATTTCTCCATCACCACGAGTGGCAGCATACACCATCAATCCATTGCGATATTCAATACTAATGGCGAGACCATCAATTTTAAGTTCACAAACATATTCCATCGTTTTATCGTCTTGAAGTAAGTCTTTAATGCGTTGATCAAACGATTTCATTTCTTCGAAGCTATAGGCGTTTGCTAACGACAGCATCATCCTGGTGTGTCTGATTTTTTTAAAACTAGATTGAACTGAACCACCCACGCGTTGAGAAGGTGAATGTGGAGAAAAATAGAGTGGATGATTGGTTTCAAGTTCAATTAATTCTTTCATTAATTGATCATAGGTAGCATCATCCACGGTCGATTGATTTAACACATAATACTCGTGGTTATATTGATTGAGTAATGTTCTTAATGTTTGGATGCGTTTTGCAATATCCATATCACTATTTTACCTTGTTTAACTTAGGATGTTGGGCAATTAATTTTTTGATTTGAACAGGATTTTCAAAGGTAATTTCGATAATATCATTTGAAATAATTTGGCTGACTTTACCATTTCCAAAACTATCATGGTGGCACAAATCCCCGATTTGCCATTGAATCGTCGTTCGTGGTGAATTGGAAGTAGAGGAATCTCCACTCGAAGGACGAACCACACCTAAGCGAGACGGTGAACTGATCGAACCAAAAGTAGTTGAATTTGGGTTTGCATTTGCATTCATTGACGTTTGATAAGCGTTCTTAAAAATCAATCCAGCTTCTTTAAAAAACCGAGAAGGAATTAGATTGCCACCAATCACAAATGAAAAATCACTCGCGCAACTTAACGATAAGGTTTGTTTCGCTCTTGTAAATGCAACATAACAAAGTCGCCGTTCTTCTTCTAAACCTAAATAGGCATCATCATCTAGAGTTCTCATGGAAGGAAAGACACCTTCATTTAATCCGATCACAAATACATGATCGAATTCAAGGCCTTTGGCAGTATGGACCGTCATTAAGGACACAAAATTCTCTTCAAGAATTTCATCTTGACTCGACATTAAAGAAATATTTTCAAGATACTGTAAAAAAGTGGCGTCTTGATTGCGTTCAAGATACTCTTCAAGGTCATCAAGTAAGGTGTAGATATTTTCAATCCGATCCTCTTCATCACTTTCTTGAAGACTTTTAATATAACCAAGTTCCTGTAAGTATTGTTCCACTTCAAAACGAAGATCAATCCCATCTGTCATCAAGCGTACTTTATATTTTTCTATGGTGGTAATCATCGGTTTCAATTGTGTTTTTAATTTCGGTGACACATCGGCAAACATTTCTAATCCTTCTGCGGCTTCATAAAGCGATAATTTTCGAACATTAGCAATATTTTTTAATTGCTGGAATGTCACATCTCCGATGCCACGACGAGGAACGTTGATAATACGTTCAAAAGATAAATCATCTTTGGTATTGATCGTGAGTTTAAAGTAGGCAATGGCATCCTTAATTTCTTGTCGTTGATAAAAGCGCATCCCACCAAAAATTCGGAAAGAGATTTGTTCACGTGTTAACGCTTTTTCAAAAGGTAATGTTAGATAGTTAGCGCGATATAGGATGGCCATATGTCGAGGTTGCTGGCCTTGTTGAATCATCTTTTTAATCTGATTAACCACTGCTTGTGCTTCTTCTTCTCGATTAAAATATCGTTGATAAGAAACATCTTTACCTTCGAGTATTTCCGTAAATAAATCTTTTTTGACGCGATGTTGATTGTGATCAATTAATTTATTCGCTACATCTAGAATTGGTTTGGTTGAGCGATAGTTTTGATTGAGGATGATGGGCTCAATTGGAAAGGATTGGGTTAAATCTAAGATAATTTTAGGATTAGCCCCTCGCCAGGAATAGATAGTTTGATCGGGATCGCCAACGACGTAAAGATTGGTTTTTGCATTCATTAATAATCTTAACAAATGATATTGAACATCATTGGTATCTTGAAATTCATCGACAAGAATATGTTGAAAGTATCCTTGCCATTTTGTTTTGACATCCGGAAAGCGTTCAAGCACTTCAATCGACTTCATTAACAAATCATCAAAATCTAAATTCGCCATCGCCTTCATTTTTAATTCATAACTTTCATAAAAAGCTAAACAAAGCTTTTCAGTCGGAAAACGTTCATATTCAATCTTTATTTGATCAGGAAGTAGGCCTTGTGACTTTTGTTCAGCAATATATCTTAGCGCTTGTTTAACAATCTCATCACCTCTACGAAAACCTTTTTCTTCAGCGATGGATTTCACTAATTTTTCTTGGTCATCATCATCAAGAATGGTAAAGGCACTTGGATAACCTAAAAGATGAATTTCTCTTCTAAGAAATCGTGCAGCAAAACTATGATAGGTCATGATTTTTAATCGAGATCCCAAGTCTGGAACTAATTGGGAAGCGCGATGAAGCATTTCTTTGGCGACTTTATTAGTGAAGGTAATCGCAAGAATTTTTTCAGGATAGACATGATGTTCATTAATTAAATGTGCAATACGAAACGTAAGGACTCTCGTCTTACCACTACCTGCACCTGCAATGATTCTAACGTAAGGCGAAAGCGTGGAAACAGCCTGCCATTGTTTGTCGTTAAGTTGAGCCTGAATATTCATCATTTTTACTCACTAAATTTTACCAAATTACCTTGATGAATACTATGTAAACCCAGAGAGAAAGATATTAGGAAATTAAATCTAAAATCTCGTTTTTACCAATATAATTAACACCATATTCTTGATACACAATCCTTAAAGTGGGTGAAGGATAAAAAGGCGTTGGCGGTAGCGTTTGCCATGGTCCGATATCTTGAACTTGAAGCCAGGTTTCTATCATTGGTAAAACTTCACTTGCATGCGGACAATTTGGAAGTAAGTATAAAGTAATACTTAAAATCCGTTCGTTTGGGTTGGGAAATGTTAAACTTTGATTGTTAGACCATCCACCTGTGAAACACTCAATTAAAGACCAAAAGCAAATGAAAACCAAAGCTTTTTTAATCATGGTTACTTATGAATAGATTCTTATTGACCAAACCAAACCAAGTCCTTGCGTGGATCGCTTTGATGAGCGGATTACAAGTGATCATCTTATGGTTAAATATCACCATTCCTTTTGTAGGTTACTGGCTAACCTATTTATTACCTTTTATTACCTTGATGGTGTACTTCACGACGCAAAAAAGAGGATTTCTCATCTACTCCATCACTTCGATGTTGTTGGTGATGCTCCTGATCCAACCCTTCATTGAAACAACCTTGTTTTATTTTTTACCTGCCTGGTTACTAGGCATTGGATATGGCGTTGCCCTCAACAAAAAAGCGACATTATTTTCATTGTTGGTTATTCTATCGATTTTACAATTCGCTATACTTTATTTGATTCAACTCATCACCCTTCAACTTTATCAACTCGATTTACTCGCATTTATTTATAGCATCTTGAATTTAGACCGAAACACAATCGTTGTGGTGTTAGATCCAATCTTAATTTATACCCTCGCTTTACTTCAAGTTTTGATTGGTTTGTTATTGATTTATCCACTGATTGAGCGTTTTCATTTACCAATGCAATATCAAATCAGATTTTCAAAACTTCAAGTGACCGTCTTTACAGGATTATTCATCATCACATTCTCTTCATTATTTATTTTCTCACCATTCGCATTTTTTGGACTTGGACCGCTAACCTTTTTTACCATTTACACTTATGTTTATCTTTTTATGAAACCCGCTCGATATCAAGTCTATATCTTATTGCTAGGTCTCGTACTTTATCCATTTATGAATGCAATATTAAGTTCAGTATTAGAAGGACCTTATCGCATCTTTTCTGTCTTATTTCTTTCATTTTTCCCTCTTCTCATCGTCCTATTCAACTCATTCACCCAAAAGCATCAAAATGCTTTAATATAAATGCATGGACCTGCTTGTTAAATTATTTAAACGTGTTGCATTAGGTGCACTCTATATCGTTGCCTCTCCACTTATTGCTTTTGGTTTTGGCATATTTTTAATGTATGGCTTGCTTATCTTTTTAGGAGTGTCGCTAAAGTCCATTTATTTATTTTTCTCTGGTCGTGGCGTATTCACGCCTTTTCCAGAAGATTTAGTGGCGCATAAACGTTATCAATTTATGATGAAACAAACACCGAATACACACAAAGCTGAGCCAGCGGTTGCAACCTTACCCTCCACCCCAACAGGAACGAAATCATGATATTTTTGACCACACCAACACCCAGCATTAATCAACGTTTAGAACTATTGTATTTATTAATTGCATTAGTTTTATTAGCCTTGGCATTGGTCGGTGGTATTGGTTGGTTATTTGAAACGTTAATAAAAAAATATGGTGATCAAGTCGATGCTGAAACATGGAAAATTTACGAAACTAGAACCGTAAATACACCAAAAGAGTTTGCCAAAATTGCTTATAAAAAGAGTCACCGTCAAGCATTCAAAGATTATTTTTGGGCTTTATTAACGATTGGCTTAATGTTAGGAATCCTTTTCGGTTATATGGCGTTCATGAATGATCCAACCTTGATTCAAGATCTCTTTAACTATGAAACCCGCGGATTCAATACTATTTTTCCAATCTTTGATTGGGCAAATATTCCCACAAGTAATTTCTTCGGATTGAATATTATTTCAGACTGGCCTACTTTATTGAATGTGCCGAGATTTGTACCCGAGGCTACCATCTCTTATGTGATCTTTTTGTTAGCGTTGTTTGGTGGTCTTTTATTGATGCGCGCCACGCTTGCCTTGATTGGTCGAACCTTAAGAATCCAAAATAAACGTAATCAAATCTTTATGAAAAATTTAGATGAAGTTGCTAAAAAACTTTAAGTATTCAATAACCGTTCAACGTAAGCG
>JBEDGE010000071.1:0-11715 GCA_041174805.1 Bacillota bacterium | reverse complement strand
TTATAGGACTAACTTTTATAAATGTCTATCCTCCTAAAAAAATCTAATAAAAACTTAATGTTTTTTCTTGCATTTTAAAGATTTCCGCATTATAATTCTCGAGCATGGACTGTTTGGTTCATGATTGACGCTGCGTGGAAGGACTGATTCATCCGTCGACCACCGCACGAACAACACACATCCAAAAGGAGGATTGTAACGTGGCTAAACGAATCGCTAAAGTCGTTAAAATGGAATTACCTGGTGGAGAAGCGAAACCAGGCCCAAAACTCGCATCGGCCGGGATTGTTATGCCGAAGTTTTGCACAGATTTCAATGCAAAAACTGCTGATAAAAAAGGTGAAATTATTCCTGTTATTATTACAGCCTTTGAAGATAAATCATTCGAATTTGTTATCAAAACCTCGCCAGTTGCGGGCTTAATTAAAAAAGCTGCCGGCGTCGAAAGCGGATCAAGTAACGCCAAAACAACGAAAGTTGGCAAAATTAGTCGTGCTGCTTTAAAGAAGATTGCTGAATATAAATTACCTGATTTAAATGCATATGATATCGAAGCTGCAATGAAAATCGTTGAAGGTTCTGCTCGGAATATGGGCATTACCATCGAAGAAGACAAGAAGTAAGTGGAAGAGCGTTGCTCGTTAACACCACAGAAAGAATAAACATATGAAACGCGGAAAGAAATATGAGGCTGCTTTAAAACTCGTTGATATCAATAAGCTTTATACCATTCAAGAAGCCACAACATTAGTTAAGAAAACTTCAACTGTCAAATTTGATGCAACAGTCGATGTTTCTTATAGACTTAATGTGGATACAACCCAAGCTGATCAACAAATTCGAGGCACCATCGTGCTTCCTCACGGAAATGGTAAAACCAAAAAAGTCTTAGCCGTGACCTTAAGTAAGACTGCGGATGCTAAAGCTGCAGGTGCCGATTTTGTTGGAGGCAAAGAACTTTTAGAAAAGATCAATAAAGAAAACTGGTTTGATTTTGATGTCATCGTTGCCACTCCTGAAATGATGGGTGAAATTGGTAAATTAGGTAAAGTATTAGGGCCAAAAGGTTTAATGCCAAATCCTAAAACCGGAACTGTAGCTGTTGATATCGGCAAAGCCATCAAAGACATCAAGGCTGGTAAAGTTGAATATCGTCTTGATAAAGAAGCAAATGTTGCCGTCTCTATCGGTCGCGTCAGTTTTACTGAAAAACAACTCGCTGAAAATTTACAAGCGTTAACAGACGCGATCGTGAAATCTCGTCCTGCTTCTGTAAAAGGTAACTTCTTCAAAGCGGCAACGATCCATACGACCATGGGTCCTGGCATCAAGTTTACTTTCGAAGGTCGCTAGTCTCTTTCTTCCCTTTGTTTGAGTGTTATAGAACCATAGACAGCAACGGCCACGGGGGCTTAATCATGTTGCCGAGGATCTCGAAATAAAAGAATCTCTTGGATCTACAACTCAAAAATATAAAACGGTAATCCAAGGAGGTGAACCAATGAACAAAACGATTCTCAAAGAAAAAGAAGCGTTAGTTAACGAAATCGAAACTTTAGCAAAGAAGAGTGCATCTATTCTTATTGTCGGTTATCAAAAAATGACCGTCGCAGAATTATCGACTTTACGTCGTAATTTACGTAAGAATAATGCCCAATTCGGTGTATATAAAAATACACTCGTCCGTCGGGCAGCAGATAAGTTAGGTATTAAAGATAATGCCTTAACCAATACGTTGCAAGGTGCCAACGGTTTTATTTTTACCAGTGATGCCCTTGAAGGCAGCAAAATCGTGGTCAAGTTTTCAAAAGCCAACGAAAAGCTCGTCGTTAAAGGTGCAATTCAAGATGGTAAATTTATTGATGCCGCTCAAGTGAAAGTGTTAGCGTCTTTACCCGGAAGACCCCAACTCTTATCGATGCTTGCTTCGGCCTTACAAGGTCCGATTCGCAAATTGGCAGTAGCAGTCAAGGCTGTTGCTGACAAACCACAAGCCGCTGCTTAAACTGCCATAGGAGGAAATAAACATGGCCAAATTAACGAAAGTCGAAATTATTGCTGCAGTCAAAGAAATGACCGTTGTTGAACTCAACGATTTAGTCAAAGCGATTGAAACCGAATTCGGTGTCACCGCTGCTGCTGTTGCTGCTGCTCCTGCTGCCGCTGCTGAAGACGCTGGTGCTAAAAAAGGCCCAGCTGAAGTGACCCTCACGTTAAAGAGTGCTGGTGCACAAAAGGTTGCCGTCATTAAAGCTGTTCAAGCCATTACTGGTTTAGGCTTAATGGATGCAAAGAAACTCGTTGATGGCGCGCCAAGCAAAATCAAAGAAAAAATTTCACCAGTTGAAGCTGAAGAACACAAAAAAGCATTGGTCGCTGCCGGTGCTGAAGTCGAAATTAAGTAAGCTCAATTTCGAAAAGTTACAAACCTGCCTTTTCATTAAGGCAGGTTTTACCACTTTATAGGAGGGCGTGAAATGGGTCATTATTTCGAAAATAATCCACCCAAAACCATCAAGGAATTTACGGTAACGTATGATGTTGGTGGAAAAAAATTCACACTTCTAGCCAGCAGCGGGATCTTTGCTAAGCAGGGTCTTGATGCCGGTAGTCGATTGCTAATTCATGTGTTGTTGCAAGATGCATTAAGCGGTTCATGCTTAGATCTTGGCTGTGGATACGGCCCTGTTGGATTAACGTTAGCAAGTCTTAATCCAAAGTTGAATCTTACACTTGCAGATGTCAATGAACGGGCAGTCATTGACGCTAGACATAACGCCCAACGTCTTGGCTTGACGAATCTCCACATATTAACGAGTGATGGTTTTCAAGAATTGACGCGAACCTTCGATGTGATTGCCTTTAATCCACCGATTCGCGCCGGAAAAAAAACAATCTATCGTTTATATCAAGAAGCCAAACAGCACCTGAATCCCAATGGCAGTTTATACATTGTCATTCGTAAAGATAAAGGCGCTGAATCCCATGAGACCTATTTGCTAACGTTGTTTAGCAAGGTCCTGCGCAGAGACCGAGACAAAGGCTATCTCGTGTTGATCGCAAAACCATAAGGAGAGACATATGGCAAAAACGACAAAGAAAAAAGTAAAAGTTGGTCGCGATACCGTTGCATTGACTGGACCACTCAAAATTGGTACTGGTGGTGCACGTCACTATCAAAACATGGATAACAACCGTGTGAATTATTCGAAAATTTCCGGGGCATTACCTTTACCAAACCTCGTGGAAGTGCAAACTGAAAACTATCAATGGCTTTTAGAAAAAGGCCTTGATGAAGCACTCAAAGATATTTTTCCAATTGAAAATTATGCTGGCACATTAAAATTAGAATACTTAGGTTTCCGTTTTGATGCACCAAGCTATACATATTTAGAATGTAAAGATCGAGATATGACTTACTCGGTCCCTTTACGTGTAAATTTACGTTTAATCTTCAAAGAAGATGGCAACATCAAAGAATCAGAAGTATTCCTTGGTGATTTCCCTTTAATGACGAACTCTGGCACCTTTATCATTAACGGTGTTGAAAAAGTAATCGTTTCGCAAATTCGTCGTTCACCAGGTGCTTATTTATCCAAGGCCATGGATAAAACTGGTAAATTCCTCTTTAAAGCTGATTTGATCCCAATGAGAGGAACCTGGTTAGAATTTGAATCAGACGCCAAGGACATCTTATCGGTTCGTATTGACCGTCAACGTAAAATGTACGCAACCATTATTTTAAAATCCTTACTCGCTTTTGATGAATCCACTCTCGAAGGTAAGAATAAAGAATTGCGCGCACAAGAATACGCCAAAAAACTAGATGAAACAATCATCGGATTATTTGGTGATAAAGACATTCTTAGAAATACATTAGGCAAAGACTCTGACACTGTTTCCACGCACTATGCCTTAAGCCAAATCTTCTCAAAGATGAAGCCAGGTGAACCACGCACGGATGATGGTATTAATAATTTCATCATTCAAAAATTCTTTGATGCCAAACGCTATAACTTAGGGATGGCTGGTCGTTATAAGTACGCTAAGAAATTAGGAATTTATAATCGCTTAGCAGGCCGGGTTTTAGCTGAAGACCTCATCGATGCAGATGGTGAAGTTCGTTTAGAAAAAGGCACATTGGTTACGAAAGATTTTGTTGAAAAACTTCGCGCTGAAAAATTCTTTGAAAAAGGCGCACACGAAATTAAAGTTCCCATTAACACCGACTTAAATAACCGCAATAAAGTCAACGTCATTAAAGTTTTCCCAAATGCTAAGAAAGAAACCATTTCCCATATCGTTGGTACGGATTTAAATTTAAAAGATGAAACCGTCACCATTCCTGATATGCTAGCTACTTTCTCATATTTCTTAAACTTAATGGATGGCTTTGGCGATACCGATGATATTGACCACTTAGCGAATCGTCGTATCCACTCAGTTGGTGAATTAATTCAAAATCGTTTCCGTTTAGGGTTGTCGAAGATGGCAAAATCCATTCGCGAAAAGATGTCGATTTCCGATATTACCAACGTCACGCCTCAAACACTTGTCAACATCAAACCTTTAACCGCACAGGTCAAAGAATTCTTCTCAACCGATCCACTTTCACAATTTATGGATCAAACGAACCCCTTAGCAGAATTAGCGAACAAGCGTCGTATTTCTGCCTTAGGTAGTGGCGGTATTAAACGTGATCGAGCGTCCTTTGACGTTCGTGACGTTCACTTCTCTCACTACGGTCGTATCTGTCCAATTGAAACACCCGAAGGTCAAAACATTGGTTTAATCACCAATTTAGCAACCTATGCAAAGGTGAATCATTATGGATTTATTGAAACCCCCTATCGTAAAGTTGATAAGAAAAATGGTCGGGTTTTAGAAGAAACAGAATATTTATCAGCAGAACAAGAAAGACCCTTTATCATTGCTCAAGCTTCTAATAAACTTGGCAAAGATGGAAAATTCTTAGAAGATAAAATTATTGCTCGCTTCAATGGTGACAATATTATGGCTAATGTTGAAGACGTTGATTATATGGACGTCTCGCCAAAACAAGTTGTCTCGATTGCCTCTGCTTGTATTCCATTCTTAGAAAACGACGACACCACGCGTGCTTTGATGGGTGCAAACATGCAACGTCAAGCATTACCTTTGTTAAAACCACAAGCACCGTTCGTTGGTACAGGTATCGAACACGCGATTGCTCGTGACTCTGGATTAGCCGTAGTCGCTCAACAAGATGGTGAAGTCACGTACATTGATTCACGTAAAATTGTTGTCAAGACTAAAGGTAGCAGCGAAGAAATTTCCTACCCATTACAAAAGTTTAATCGCTCTAACCAAGGGACATGCATTAACCAAGTCTCGATTGTAAAACCAGGACAAAAAGTTTTAGCAGGTCAAATTCTTGCTGATGGTCCAGCGATGGATAATGGCGATTTAGCCTTAGGACAAAACGTGACGATCGCCTTCATGACCTGGAATGGTTATAACTTTGAAGACGCGGTCATCATGTCAGAACGTTTAGTTAAAGAAGACGTTTATACCTCCATCCATATCGAAGAACACACCCTTGAATGCCGGGCAACTAAGTTAGGTGATGAAGAAATTACTCGTGATATTCCTTCTACCAATGAAGAAGCCAAAGCTTACTTAGATGAACGCGGCATTATTGTTCCTGGTGCCGAAGTGAAAGAAGGCGACATCCTCGTTGGTAAAGTTACACCAAAAGGTGTTACCGAACCAACCAGTGAAGAAAAATTATTACGGGCAATCTTTAGTGAAAAAACCAAAGAAGGCAAAGATTCTTCGCTCCGTGTTCCACATGGTGGTGCAGGTATTGTCTTAGATGTTAAAACCTTCTCACGGGAAAAGGGTGATGAACTCGCTCCTGGCGTGAATGAAGTGGTTCGTGTCTATATCGTGCAAAAGAGAAAAATTTCTGAAGGTGATAAGATGTCAGGTCGTCACGGTAATAAGGGTGTTATCTCACGCATTTTACCTGTTGAAGATATGCCGTATTTACCTGACGGTACCCCAGTCGACATCATGCTTAACCCACTAGGGGTTCCAAGTCGGATGAACATTGGTCAAATTTTAGAAATTCATTTAGGGATGGCTGCTAAGAAACTTGGCATGAAGATTGCCACCCCAGTTTTCGATGGTATTTCCAATCAAGAAATTATGGATTTAATGAAAAAAGCCGGACTTGATGAAGATGGTAAATCCGTCCTCTTTGATGGTCGTACCGGTGAAGCATTTGATGAACGTATTTCCGTCGGTGTCATGTACATGATTAAACTTGTGCACATGGTCGATGACAAATTACACGCTCGGGCAACCGGTCCTTACTCCTTGGTTACGCAACAACCACTTGGTGGTAAAGCGCAAAACGGTGGTCAACGTTTTGGAGAAATGGAAGTGTGGGCATTGGAAGCGTATGGTGCTGCCAATACCTTACAAGAAATTCTCACCATCAAATCCGATGACCGCGTTGGTCGTCGCAAAACCTATGAAGCGATCATTAAAGATCGTGACATTCCACGTCCAGGTATTCCAGAATCATTCAAGGTCTTACAAAAAGAATTACAAGCCTTGGCAATTGATGTCCGCTTGTTTGATGAAACCAACCAAGAAATGGATATGGAACAACTTTCCAAAGATGCATTAGCCGAAGAAAGAAAAATTAATTCTTCCATTCGTGCTTACACATCTGAATCATTTGATGAAGATGAAAATGAAATGTCCGTAAGCGAAAGCTTTACGATTGTTGACGAAAAAGGCGAAGCGATTGCTGAACCTAAAGTCGACGAAGAAGAATAGGAAGGGAGCACACCATGGTTGATATTAACAAAATTAGTAAAATCCGCGTCGGTTTAGCTTCACCAGAAACCATTCGTAAATGGTCCCATGGAGAAGTGATGAAACCAGAAACGATTAACTATCGTTCCCAAAAACCAGAAATGCAAGGTTTGTTCTGCGAAAAGATTTTTGGTCCATCTAAAGATTATGAATGCCACTGCGGTAAATATAAAAAGCAACGTTATGTTGGTGTTGTTTGTGAAAAATGTGGTGTTGAAGTGATGACCAAAGATGCGCGAAGAGAACGCATGGGTCATATTGAACTTGCGACACCTTGTGCCCATATTTGGTATGTCAAAGGTATTCCTTCACGCACCGCACTCGTTTTAGATATTAACGCTAAGCAACTTGAAGAACTTGTGTATCTTGTTGGTTCAACATTGATATGTTTAAATCCAGGTCAATCCAAGATTTTAAAATACCGCCAAGTCATCGATGAAAAAACTGGTCGCGTTGATTTTGTCTCTGTCATTAAGGAATTCCAAGGCCGGTTAGAAGGTTATGAAGCCGCACGCGCTGAAGAACTCGTCAACCGTTTAGAAAACCGTAGTGAACCCATCAACTTTGAAGTCGTCACCGCTTTCATTCAAAAGCATTTAGGTGCTGAATTCGGTGAAGGTGCAGAAGCTATTAAACGCTTACTCAAAGAAATTGATTTAGAAAAAGAATTCCAAGCGATCAATAAAGAAATGGTGAATGCTCCAACGCAACGCCGAAACAAATTGATTAAACGATTAGAATTAATCGATAGTTTCCGTTTATCAAATAACCGTCCTGAATGGATGATTTTAGATGTCTTACCCGTCATTCCACCCGATTTACGTCCAATGCTTCAACTTGATGGTGGTCGCTTTGCCACATCGGATTTGAATGATTTATATCGTCGTTTGATTGCCCGTAATCGTCGTTTAAAAAACTTAATTAACATGAATGCACCAAGCACCATGTTACGTAACGAAAAGCGGATGTTACAAGAAGCCGTTGATGCGTTAATCGACAACGGTCGTCGTGGTAAACCAGTTTTATCCTCAGGCGGTTCGGGCCGTGAATTGAAATCCTTGTCATCTGCCTTAAAGGGTAAACAAGGTCGATTCCGTCAAAACCTACTCGGTAAGCGTGTTGATTACTCCGGTCGTTCCGTTATCGCAGTCGGTCCAGATTTAAAGATGTATCAATGTGGATTACCTCGAGAAATGGCGATTCAATTATTGAAACCATTTATTGCCTCTTTATTAATTGATCGAGGTTATGCAAACTCCCACAAGCAAGCAGAAAAGAAAGTTGATAATTATGATGAAATCGTCTTCGATATTCTCGAAGAAATTATTTCTTTCCACCCTGTCTTACTCAACCGTGCGCCAACGCTTCACCGTTTAGGGATTCAAGCATTCCAACCTAAATTAGTTGAAGGTCGTGCAATTCGTTTACACCCACTCGTCACCACTGGTTTTAACGCCGACTTTGACGGCGACCAAATGGCCGTTCACGTCCCATTAAGTAAAGCTGCTCAAGAAGAAGCGGTCAATTTAATGTTAGCTTCGAATAACATTTTAGGTCCAAAAGATGGATTGCCCATTGCGACGCCTTCTCAAGACATGGTCATTGGTAACTTCTATTTAACGATGGAAAATACCAAAGCATGGTATGAAGGAAAAGCTGCAAAAGCTAGAAAAGCTGGCGATGAAATTAGTGCAGAAATGTATGATGCATTTGCCGGTAACGAAGGTAAGGTCTTCAAAGACTTATCTGAAGTGATGATGGCTTATCAAACCAAGCAAGTTCACTTACACACGCGCATCGCAGTTCCTGGTGCTGCTTTAAAGAAAACAAACTTTACACCCGTGATGAATGAAGGTTATTTACTTACCACAGTCGGTAAAATGATTTTCAACAGTATCTTCCCAAATGATTTCCCTTACATCAATAACAAGAACACCGCTAACTTCAAAGCTGACTTAGAAGAATACTTTGTACCCAAAGGTACTGATATACCTAAAGTCATTGCCAAGAAGCCTTTACTTACACCTTTAGGTTCGAAAGATTTATCTGCAATTATCAAAGAAGTCTTCGCTCGTTATGGCACCAGCCGCACGAGTGTGATTCTCGATAAGATGAAAGATCAAGGGTTTAAATATGCGACGGTTTCTGGTTTAACCGTTGCTTTAAGCGATATCGTGAAGTTAGAAAACAAACAAGAAATCATTGCCGAAGGTGATCGTCGTGTTGAAGACATCACCGACCAATTTAACCAAGGTTTATTAACGGATGAAGAACGTTATAATCTCGTTGTTCAAATTTGGAAAGAAGATGTGCAAAAGAAAATTGCCAGTAGCGTCCTTGAACTCATGGCAAACAAAAACGATAATCCCCTCAACATTATTTTCAACTCAGGGGCTCGTGGTAAAGCATCGAACTTTAACCAATTAATTGGTTATCGTGGTTTGATGTCAAAACCAAATGGTAAATTTATCGAGTTACCAATTCGATCTTCATTCCGTGAAGGTCTATCCATTTCAGAATTCTTCATCGCCACCCACGGGGCCCGTAAGGTCGGTGCGGATACAGCCTTAAAAACAGCGGACTCAGGTTACTTAACCCGTAAGCTCGTTGACGTTTCTCAAGATGTGATTATTCGTGAAGCCGATTGTGGCACAGACCACGGTACCAATGTTTATGACATCAAGGATACCTCACGTGACACGATTATTACTCCATTACAAAGCCGTTTAATTGGTCGTTTTACAGTCAGAGAAGTCATTCATCCAAAAACAAAGGATGTGATTGTTCCAGGTGATCACCTCATGGATGAACGTGATGCGAAGAAGATTGTTGACGCCGGTGTAACCGACGTAGAAATTCGCTCGGTTTTAGGTTGTGAATCCAAAGGTGGTATTTGCCAAAAGTGCTACGGTCGTCACCTTGCCACTGGTAAATTAGTTGAAATCGGTGAAGCTGTCGGGATTATGGCTGCTCAATCGATTGGTGAACCAGGTACGCAATTAACGATGAGAACGTTCCACGAAGGTGGTGTTGCGGGTCGTAACATTACGGACGGGTTACCACGTGTTGGTGAAATTTTTGAAGCCCGTCGTCCAAAAGGTGAAGCTGTCATTGCCTCCATTAGTGGCAAAGTCAGTAACATCGAAGACAATAACGGTCGTTATAAAGTAACGATTACCAATGAATTAGAAACCCAATCCTTTGATACACCATTTGGTTCACGTCTCCGCGTTAAAGTTGGCGATAAAGTTGCCGCTGGAGCGAAGATTTCTGAAGGTGCTATCTATCCAAAAGATCTCTTGAAATTTGCCGATATGAACGCCGTGCAAAAATACATCATTAAAGAAGTTCAAAAAGTCTATCAATCCAACGGTGCCAGTATTGCCGATAAACATATTGAAGTCATCATTCGCCAAATGACTCGCAAGGTTCTCATTATCGATGGCGGAGACACCGATATGTTAACGGGATCCAAAGTCGACATCACCACCTTTACGGAAAAGAATGAAATTGCTTTGTTATCCGGTAAAAATCCAGCGGTTGCGATGCCACGTTTATTAGGTATTACCAAAGCTTCGTTGGAAACGGAATCCTTCCTCTCAGCTGCCTCTTTCCAAGAAACCACCAAGGTATTAACGGATGCTGCCATCAAAGGCAAAACGGATATTCTCCATGGTTTGAAGGAAAACGTCATCACTGGAAAATTAATTCCAGCGGGTCGTGGTTTATTAGATGATGCCGCAAAAGCATCGACAATTGAAAAATTCTCAGTGGAACAATCCATGCGTCAAATCCGCGCCAATTATCGTTCAAATGATGAACAATATTTGGAAAAGTTTGAAGACTTTTTAGAAGATTAATTGATTAATCCTGAAAAGAAGACGAGCGAGAAAGTCTCGCTCGTTTTTTCTTTTTTGTTATGATAATGCTATGTTAAAAAACATTTCAATCCTTGGTTACTTAACGAGCATGAGTTTATTTGCGATTTCATCGACCATGCCTATCACCACATTGAGTGGACCAACTTATCGTGATGTTAGAATTCGAGAAGGATATGCAACGGTGATGCCGACCACGGGTGATGTGAAGATGCTCGTGATACCAATTAATTTTTCGGATGCTAGTTGCGAAGTCATTCTTGAAGGTTGTGAACAAACCAAAGCGAATATTGAACAAGCCTTTTTTGGTGAAGGTGAATCCATGCGATGGCATTCTGTTTCATCTTATTATCAGGCATCGAGTTATGATCAATTAAACATTGAAGGTATAGTGATGGATTGGTATACCCCTTCCATTACGGCTGTTGCCTTATCCGAAAATCGTGGTTTATTAGGTAGCCAAGTGATTCAACCTGCAATTGAATTTTTCAAAGCACAATACTCAAATGAAGTGATCTCTTATGACCAAGATCGCGATGGTTTTCTTGACGCTGTTTATTTTATTTATTCATTACCTTTTGATCCTGAAGAAGAAATCTACGGAGAAGACAAAGATGTCTTTTGGGCATTTGTAGCGTATCAAGGTGGTCAAGCTAATCTAACAAGTCCTACGTTGTTTCATTATGGTTGGAGTAGTTATCAGTTCATGTATGAAGATGGTATGTATCAACGAAGTGAAAATGGAAAAGTCATTTGGGATGCAACAAACGAACCGATCTTTAACCCTCATCTAGATTTAGAAGGTCAACGACAAGTCGATGCGCATGTGTTTATTCACGAAGTCGGTCATTTACTAGGATTACAAGATTACTACAGTTACGATCGTGAGGCTGGTGATTGGGGTCCTGCCGGTGCATTAGATATGATGGATTTTAATATTGGTGACCATAATGGTTTTTCAAAAATGGCG
>JBEDGE010000070.1:0-4382 GCA_041174805.1 Bacillota bacterium | reverse complement strand
TTATAACATCGATGACAAGCAACAATTGAATAATAAAACTTATAATTTGAAGTTAACTATTCCTCATCGAAAAGATGCCTATGAATAGAACTTAAATGTAAGTTTTTTCTTTACAATTAAGACAACTCAGTTTGGTTTTTGATGTGGCTTTCTTTGAAGCATTCACGAGGGAAAATATGCTGACAAGAATGCCACCACCAATTGCGAGCATGAATCCTAATCCCCAATCATTGATTGCAAAACCAAAAAGCACAAATCCGATGACGACGATGGTTTGCCAAAATCGATAAAAGGCATTTCCTTTTCTTGTAAATACTTCCTCGGTCACAACAACATTCGACGACTGACAACGTGGGCATTGCGCCATAATTGATCCTCCTTCGGACTTCCCTCATCCTAAGAAGATATTGATCTTTTGAATAGAAACAAATTGTATTTGTGGAAGGATTCCACAACTTGGGGACTTTATTGAGACAAAGTTAGGATTCTAATTTTTGAAGTAAACGAGTATATAGCGTGAAGTTATCAGCATCAAAGCAATAGAAGAAGATCTTCATCTTTGATTGAGAGGTTTTTAAAAACGCCATTGTGGTTTGCAAGGCAATCTCGGCTGCTAAATCTTTTGGGAAAGCATAAACACCAGTGGAAATATTGGGAATGGCAATCGATTGTATGGCGTGCTTCGTCGCTAATTCATAAATCGATTGATAAGTCTTGGAAAGGATTTGTTCGAGTTCCTTTTTATTCTCAGATTCGTCCCAAATGGGTCCCACAGCATGGATGACAGATGTTGCCTTGAGATGAAATCCAGGTGTAATAACAGCGTTACCAGAATCACAATGATGAAATTTCTTAACGGCAATTGCCAGTTCTGGCCCAGCAGCTTGATGAATGGCGTGATCAACACCTCCACCAGGGATTAACCACTTGTTTGCAGCATTGACAATACAATCAACGTTAGCGGTGGTGATATCCCCATGAATAACTTGGATGTTGTGATGATACTTTTTCATAAAAAGCCCCCTTCTATTATGAACTACATTTATGATGATGCGTTTTGATTTTACACTAAGACTTCACGAACCGAAATCTCATCGATGGATTCGAGAATTTAAGATAAGAAATACGCATTTGCTATAATCTTTTATGCATAAGGGGGACATGCAAATGATCGGTGCCATTGTTGGTGATATTGTGGGTTCCATCTACGAATGGGACAACATTAAGACAAAAGAATTTAAGTTTTTAACCAAAGAGAATTTTTTTACAGATGACACGGTGATGACATTAGCGATTGCAAAAGCTTTGCTTAAATTAGATAAGGATCTCAAATCTTGGCAAACGTACTTAATTAAAGAAATGCAAACGATTGGTTTAAAACATCCTGCTTCCGGATATGGAAGGTATTTTATGTTGTGGTTGTTATCCAAAAATCCTAAACCGTATCATAGCTACGGTAACGGAGCAGGTATGAGAATTTCTCCAGTTGCCTATGTTGGCAAAACCTTCGATGAAGTAACCTTTCTATCAAGAATTGTGACGGAAGTAACGCATGATCACCCAGAGGGGATTAAAGCTGCAGAGGCAATCGCCGTTGCCACCTTTATGGCCAGAAAGAAATGTTCAAAATCCGAAATTAAACAGCACATCCAAAAGCATTATTATCCTTTAAATTTTACGCTTAAAGACATTAGAACAACTTATACCTTTGATGAAACTGCCCAAGGTAGTACCCCTCAAGCGATTGTTGCGTTCTTAGAATCTGACAGTTTTGAAGATGCGATTCGCAATGCAATTTCGATTGGTGGAGATTCCGATACCATTGCCGCGATGACCGGGGCAGTCGCTGAAGGATTCTATGGTATTCCAAAAGCTATACAAAACAAAGCCTTATCTTATCTAACAAAAGATCTTAAAGACATCGTCAAAAACTTTAATAAGCAATTCCGAAATCTTTGAAAGAGCGTAATGGATTATCTTTGCCCAAGGTTTTTGCTGTTAGATGAAGATAGAAATAAAAAAACCTACCGATGGGTAGGTTTGGTTGTTTTAGTTTGAAAAGTTAAATCAATTCAATCGTAAAAACGACAATCCAAGTATTGAGGGGAATATTTTCAAAAAGGCCAGTTTGATCTGAAATGTTTAGGTAGATTCGTAGTTGATTTTCATCGACAAAAACTTTATTGATGTAGCAGTTAACACCGTCACTATCAATGATAAATTCATCGAGGATTTGAAAATCCTTATTCATGAATAGTACAACGCCTCGTGCATAATTTTGGATTGGGTTCGATTCAGATTCAATAAATTCTCCAGCAATTATCATGTTTCCCGAATCATCCATGATAAATTCTTCGATGATGACATCTCCGTATGTTTGTAAATCAAATGTTTTATTAACCGTATCACCATTCTTAAAGCGAATGATCGAACGACAACTGACTTTCAAACCATCAATATTAAATTCTTCTTCAACGGTGATATAAACAAATTGAAGATCTTTAATCCAATAGATCAACATTTCAGAATTGACTCCATTCGATGTTATTGATTGGACTTCTTCCATGATATCAATACTGACTTTATTGAAATCTTCATCGATGATGCCAACAATATGAATTTGTAGTCTTTGCATGGTTTCATCTTCGGTATAACGAGCGGAAGCGTTGTTAATTAGCGATTGTTGATTGTTTGTCAGAAGGTTATCGTCTGCAGTCATCACGTTATTGGCTAAATTATCTTTTTCCGTTTCGTTTTCTAAGGTAATGGCGATATCAATATGCATAAAACCCGTATCCACGATTTCTAAGGATGTTTGTTTGGTATCCACCACCCCCTCTAAGTCAATATCAATAGCGCTTGTCGATGACCATTTCCCAACAGTTTGGAAGGTTGCGGAAAATTGAGTTGGATGAACACTAACTTCTGTTAGTAATGCAATGGCGCTAGTTTGTTCAGTAAATGTTAAGGTTTCACCATAGTAATTATGTGAAAAGGCTACTTCGTTCAAATTATCAAATTCTTGGGCTAAGGCATAACGGAATGGTTCAATTTTTTCAAAATTTTCATCATCAAACATTGGCGTGTCAGCATCGTTGACACCGATAACATGAAAGGTTTTTGCTTCGATGTTAAATCTTACAAAGCTTTGGATATAATTTTTAGCTTCCTCACTCGCGCCAACAAGATTAAACTCATCGCCATTGTCTACAGTGATCTCGGTTTCTGTGAACGGATTAAAATAGGTTATCCGGTTTACAAACTCAAAAATGATGATAAGGAAATCACCCTCTAACAGCATATGATTGATTTCAAATATATTATTTGAAGAAAAGATGGCACCAAGAGAAAACGCTTCGGTAAGTTCAAAACTGTGCGTCCAAATATTGACACCCGTCGCACTCATGATTGATAAACGATACTCGGTGTAATAGTAAGTGTTGCCATTATAAACTAAACTCTCATCAACAAAATACCCAACAATATATTGGTCACCATAAGCAACGTATTCGTTAAAAGACAATTCACTGATAAATGAAGGGGTTTCATCACCATATATTTCAGCTTCGGATAAGTCACTCGGTTGAATGTCATATTCACCAAAAGCGGTTTGGGGAATGACCCATTCTGAACCAGAAACATTGTTGGTGAGGGCGTTGTAGGCAAGTTGAGAACCTAAGGTTCCCCCCACCCCGATCAATAATCCAATTGAAAGCCAAGTCGTTTTTAACATTTTTTCCATATGTTTACCTCGGACACATTATATCGATTTTGCTTAGCAATGCATCAAAGGAATGAAATTGATAACTTTCTAGATACCAGCCTCATTGCATTCAAATTTGCTTTTAGATAACAAACTGGCATGAATTCCAATCGCGATAAGAACAAAAAGGTCTTAAAGACAGCTTTTGGCATAAAAACATAAAGGTGCATTTTTTAAAAAATATGTGATAATGCATTTAAAGGAGTCTATTATGGACAACAATAACTTGGTTCGTTTCTTACTCACTTTCTTTTTAGGGCCTATCGGAAGTTTTGTGATTAATCACACAAGCTTAAAACCAAAAGGTTGGAGAAGTAGAACATTAGCGTACTTCTTCCTTACCCTTCTTACATTTGGTGTTTATGGTTTAGTTGCCTCGATCCTCAACTTAAGCTTTGATCCAAATAAACCAAAAAACGTTGGTTACATCAAAGAATAGTTCTTTAATCTCATTCTTTCTTTGTTTAACATTTTCATTCAACGCTAGTTACCAACTCGGTGGTTTTAAACGCCGAGTTTTTTCTTTTAAGTTTTAAATTAGGCAAGTCTGTGTGATTGTAAATTCATTTAAAATTCATCGTTCTTCAAATGTTTGAATTTATTTCATCAAGTCCAAAGT
>JBEDGE010000069.1:0-13762 GCA_041174805.1 Bacillota bacterium | reverse complement strand
CTTATTTATTTGGGGCTAAGGCTGCGCCCAGTTATTTTTATGCCAAAAAAATTATTGAATTAATTCATTCCGTTGCTAAAGTGGTCAACCAAGATCCCGAAATCAATCCTTATTTAAGAGTAATTTTTGTTGAGAATTATGGTGTATCAATTTCAGAAAAAATGATTCCTGCATCCGATATATCCGAACAGATTTCTACTGCGGGTAAAGAGGCTTCAGGAACCGGCAATATGAAATTCATGATGAATGGGGCCATCACGTTAGGAACTTTAGATGGGGCTAACGTTGAAATTGCAGATTTAGTCGGTGAAGAAAACTGCGTAATCTTTGGTATGAAAGTCGATGAAGTAAATGCTCTATACCAAAATCGTACATATCGTGCTTGGGATATGTATGCAAATTATCCACATCTCAAGGCTATTATCGATTCATTAATCGATGGGACCTGGTCTGAAGGAAATTTAGAAACCTTCCGCCCAATTTTTGATGAAATCATGCATCGCAATGATGAATATTTTGTTTTAAAAGATTTTGATGCTTACGCTGCAGCTCAAGAAAAAATTGCAAAGCTATATCAACAACCCAAAATTTGGCAAAAAATGGCGATTATTAATATTGCCCGTTCAGGTTTCTTTTCAACGGATCGAACGATTCAACAATATGTGGATGACATATGGAAATTAAAAAAGATTATATGAAGATTGAACTTAAACAATTGATCAATGAACAAGCCAAGTTAGACGCTCATATTCAATCCCAACATCAAGTAACATATGCAAATACTCGAGATAAACGCATCTTAGCATTGCTTGTGGAAATTGGTGAAATGATAAATGAGACTAAAACCTTTAAATTTTGGTCCAAAAAACCAAGTGCTGAAAAACCAATCATTCTTGATGAATATGCTGATGGATTGCACTTTTTATTGTCTTTAAGTATTGAAGTTCAATCGCAAAAAATGAATTATGAGATTCAACCACTTCAAGTTACACTCACACAGGCAACCATTCTTGTTTTTCAGCAGGTTTCTGAATTATCAAAACATTGGCATGTTAAGCACTTAGAAAGTGCGTTTCAAGCTTATTTAAATCTCATTCCATTACTAGGCTTTACAGCGGATGATGTTGTTCAGGCCTATTTCAAAAAACTTGGCGTAAACTATACTAGACAACAAAATGCATATTAAAGGAGCATGACGATGAAAAAAACTTGGTGGCCTTTACTGAAATCTTTATCTGAATTAAATGGTATCTCTGGTTTTGAACATCAAGTTGCCCATTTTATTGAAAAGCAAATCAAACCTTTCGTTGATGACATTCAATACGATGGTTTAGGGTCTTTACTTGCAATAAAAAAAGGGAAAAATCCCAACCTAACCGTGATGCTTGCCGCCCATATGGATGAGGTCGGATTTTTAGTTTCCCAAATTGAAGATTCAGGTATGATTCGCTTTAGCCCCGTTGGTGGATGGTGGGGTCATGTTCTCCTTGCTCAAGTGATGGTGTTAACAACTCGAGAAGGTCAAGTTTTCCATGGTGTTATTGGTGCAAAACCTCCGCATGGTATGAGTGCAGAGGCAAGAAACCGGGTCGTTGATATTAAAGAGATGTATCTTGATTTAGGTTTAAATTCGAAAAAAGAAGTGGAAGCAAAAGGTATTCGTATCGGCGATATGATTAATCCTAAAACCGAAGCGATGATCATGAATGACTCCGATATTGTCATGGGTAAGGCTTGGGATAATCGTGTTAGTTGTGGTGTATTAATCGAGTTAATGAAACGTTTAAAAAATGTCGATACGGAGGCAACCATTATTGCCACTTTTACTGTTCAAGAAGAAGTTGGTTTAAGGGGAGCGAAAACATCGACATACAAAGCCAAACCCGATTTAGGTTTTGCCATTGACGTCACCCTTTCGCATGATTTACCAGGTGCGCCAAAAATGGACACTCGATTAGGTCAAGGCGTTGCCTTGTCTATCTTAGATGCGAGTGTGATTGCCCACCATGGTTTAGTTGCTGATGTTGAAAAAGTCGCCAAAGAAAATCAAATTCCGTTTACGTATGATGTAATGCCAGTGGGTGGTACCGATGCTGGCGAAATGCACAAAGCATTTTCAGGTGTTGTGGCCATGACGCTTTCGATACCTTGCCGTTATTACCATTCTCACACCTCGATGGTGCATCTAAAAGATGTTGAAATGACCACGCAATTACTTGAAAAATATCTCCTGCAATTTAATGCAAAAACATTAGCAATGTTACACGCCTCAAAATTTAAAGCTTAATGATGACGGTTGTAATCCAAGATGTTGCCTATCCTGTTACGATTTTTTATCGTGCTAAAAAACGCATGATTCTCCGCTTTAAGGATCAATCTTTTCACGTCTCTGTTCCAAAAAGAACGAATGAGGATTGGATTGAAAAACAAGTGATCATTCACGGGAAAAAGTTGTTGGAAAAAGTCAATCGGATTCCCAAACCGTTTAATCACCAAGGGATGTACTACTATGGCGATTGGCATTCGTATCAAGATTTATCTAGGGTAATTAAGAAAAAACCAAGCGATTCTACAACGATAGTATCACCCTACACGGAATCATTAAAATTAACGTTTACCAACGATCTTCAGCAACGTGTCAAGTATTGGCAGGTAGCCTTAAAGATTAAAACGCTTTATCGTGTTCGCGTTCGCCTAATGCATACCCGACTTGGTTCTAATTCACGACGAACAAAAACCCTTACTTTCGCGATGAAATTAATTCATTTTGCTTGGCCAATTATTGATGCGGTGATTGTTCATGAATTGATTCATGATATCCATTTTGATCATTCAAATAAATTTTATATGGCCCTCTATCAAGCCTATCCTCCATATCGGGTAGAACATGCTAAAATTTTAAAAGGCCAATATAAATGAATACCTTTAAAAGTTTACAAGATCCCCATATTAAAAAACTAAGGCTATTAAAAGATCAAGATGGTCCTTTTGAACCGACGCATTTTTTAGTTGAAGGTCAACATCTCGTCGACCATGCTTTGAAAGCTGGCGTCTTAGAATCTGTCTATCTTTTATCCAATCTTCCTTTTCCATCAGAAGTCAAAGTATTTATCTGTGAAGAACATGTTTTGAATGCAATTTCCAATCAGAAAACACCCCAGGGAATGATTGGGTTATGTCGAAAAGTAAAATCAAAACAACCACTGGGAAATACTATCGTTTATTTAGATCAAATCAACGATCCCGGTAATGTGGGTACGATTCTTAGAACCAGCTTAGGATTGGGGATGTCCACTGTTATTTTTTCCCCAAAAACAGCGAATCGCTATCACCCAAAAGTGATTGCGTCTTCACAGGGTGCGATGTTTGGCTTGCAACTGCTTGAAGATGATGCAAATGGAAAACTGATTAAACAATATCAACAAGAAGGTTACCACGTTGTTGTCACGAATTTATCCTCAAAGGCAGTGCCTTTAGAACAGTATCGTTTTAAAGAAAAAAACATTATTGTTGTGGGTAATGAATCCCATGGCGTTAGTCCAGAAATTACTGCCCTTGCCAATGGTGAAGTCACCATTCCAATGAAACAAATTGACTCCTTAAATGTAGCGGTTGCCTTTGCCATCATTGCTTATCGTTGTTCACAATATAAACCAGCTGCGTGATATACTTATTTTTGTTAAGGAAAGTTCAGTAAAGTCGCGTTTAGGGATGAGTGAAGAGTGAAACCACTCAAACGACTTGAAATTCACTTTCATTCAATACTTAACCGTTGGTGGCGTTAACATCAAATTAAGTGCGGTCAAACGAACAAGGATGGTACCACGGCTTCGGTCGTTCCTTACGGGTGACTTTTTTTATTTAGGAGGATCAAATCATGATCGATAATATTCAATCCATTCTTGAAAAAGGTTTAAAGGCAATTGAACTTGCTCAGGATTTAAACCAACTACAAGAGGTTAGAAATCAATACCTAGCCAAAAAATCTGAACTAATGGGTATTTTTTCTCAACTCAAAGATTTAGATCCCGAGAAGAAAAAACAAGTTGGACAATGGATTAATACTGCTCGTGATCAATTAACCTTGGCATTAGATACCAAACAAAAAACTTTAGAAAACCTTTTAATGCAAGCTAAATTAAAGGAAGAAGTCATCGATATAAGTCAACCATCCACCGAAGCATATCAAGGTTCCGTAAACCCCTTTTATTTGGTTGAACAAAACATTACGGATATTTTTGTCAGTATGGGATATCAAGTTGCCGAAGGTCCTGAAGTCGAATCCGATCATTATAATTTTGAATTACTCAATATTCCCAAAGATCACCCAGCTCGAGAAATGCAAGATTCGTTATATTTTGATGAAAACACTTTGTTAAGAACCCATACGTCACCTGTACAGGCAAGGGTCATGCAAGCATCGATGGGTAAACCTATTCAAGTGATATGTCCTGGAAAAGTCTATCGTCGCGATGAAGATGATGCGACCCATTCTCACCAATTTGGTCAAGTCGAAGGACTTGTGGTTGCCGAGGGCATTAATCTTGGCCACTTAAAACAAACCTTACAAGCTTTTGCTAAAAAAATGTTTGGTGAAAAAAGAGAGATTCGTTTGAGACCTAGTTTTTTCCCTTTTACAGAACCCAGTGTTGAAATTGATGTAAGTTGTTTTGAATGCGGTGGTAAAGGTTGTAATCTTTGTAAGCGATCAGGTTGGATTGAAATTTTAGGTGGGGGTATGGTCCACCCCAAAGTTTTATCGATGAATGGATATGATGCAAAAAAAATGACGGGTTTTGCCTTTGGAATCGGCATTGAACGGGTCGCCATGCTTCGCTATGGCATTGATGATATTCGGCGTTTTTATCAAAATGATTTACGCTTTATTCAACAATTTACCCGAAAGTAAGGAGGAGAATCATTATGAAATTTTCTTATCAATGGCTAACAACACTCGTTGACTTAAGCAACGTTACTCCTCAACAAGTAGCCAATGCATTCAATCAAGCAGGTATCGAAGTTGAATCAGTGACACCACTCGTTCAAGCAACCGGCATAACGACAGGTTTCGTTAAATCTAGAACCATGATAGAAGGTAGCAATCATTTATCAAAAGTCATCGTTGATACAGGCCATCATGGTGTCAGAACCATCGTTTGTGGCGCTAGTAATATTCGAGAAGGCCAATTTGTTTTAGTGGCCTTACCAGGCGCGGTGTTACCCAAATTGACAATTCAAGCTTCGACGATAAAAGGTGTCGCATCTGAAGGTATGGTTTGCTCTTTACTTGAATTGGGCATTGATAGTAAATTTTTAAGACCTGACCAAATTGAAGGGATTGAAGTACTCGATGCTAACACCAAAATTGGTGACGATCTTATCCTTGATCATTTAGGGTTAAAGGACACGATTATCGATTTAAAATTGCTCGCGAATCGCCCTGATTTATGGTCTTTAGAAGGCATTGCATATGAAGTATCTGCCTTGCTCAATCGCCCTCTTAAAAAATGGGATGTGAAAAGTGAAAGTGGATTATTACCCTCATCTTTTCAATTGGATATCCAAACCAATCAAACGCTTCAATTTTCAATTCGAGTGTTGGAAGGGATCAAACAAACCGTTACCCCTAATTGGATGAAACAATATTTAATCGGAAGCGGTATTCGTCCCATTTCTTTTCTTGTTGATATTGGCAACTACGTGATGCTCTTAACTGGGCAACCATTACACATGTATGATTTAAAGAAATTACCATCATCCTCACTCACATTATCTGACAATGTTTCAGAAAAATTTGTTGCTTTAGATGATCATACTTATGAATTAAAACCTGGCGATATAGTCATTAAAAGCGGTGATAAAATAATGTGTTTAGCAGGCGTAATGGGTGCAAAAGTTTGTGCGGTTGATGCCTCGACAACGGATGTGGCAATTGAAGCGGCAGCCTTTGATCCTGCTAGTATTCGTAAAACCTCCTTACGATTAAATTTACCTTCCGACGCTGCGACGCGTTTTGCAAAAGGTATTGATTTATCACAATTTGAAAATGTTTTGCAGCTCACAACCGTTCTCATTCAGTCTTTGACTCAAGTTAAAAAAGTTTATCAAACAGTTTCCAAGAATCGATTAAAACCTCTAAATTCGAACATTCTTTGGCACCCCAAAGACATCAATGACTTATTGAACACCAACTTTACCGATGCAGAAATGATACAAGCGCTCCAACAATTTCACATCACGAATACGAAAGAAGGAGTGGGTTATCTAGCGCGTATTCCTCGTCATCGTCAAGATATTCAAGGTGTTGCAGATTTAGCAGAAGAAATTATTCGTTTAGTTGGGTTTGATCGGATTCAAACGAGTCCGATGCCCCTCCATATTCAGGCGGGTGGATTAAATGAAAAGCAAGAAAAAGTAAGATTGATCAAGCGATACTTGTCCAGTCAAGGTATCGATGAAACCCTCAACTATACGTTGGTTGAATCGAAGTGGCTTCACCAATTTAATTTGCTTCAACCGCTTGATCCCCTCATGCTGAAGAATCCTCTTTCGGAAGAACGTAAGCATGTTCGAACCGATGTAATCAGTTCTTTAATTCAAGTTGTGCAATACAACATGGCAAGACAAGTCACAACTGGAAAAATATTTGAAATTTCGCAAATTGCCCATCGCCAAGGTCAAACTTTACAATTGGGTTTGGTCATCTTTGGTGAACGAAGTGGACGATCAGCGTTATCCCCAACACCTTATTCATTTTATGATATCAAGGGTTATGTCGAAGGTATGCTAAACCTCCTTAATATTGAATCTTCTCGATATCAATGGGTTGTTGAAAAGCAGGGACACGCTGTCTTACACCCTGGTCGAAGTGCAACTTTGATGGTTCAAAATCAAAAAGTGGCAATGATTGGTCAATTATTACCTGATCTCCAAAAAACAAATGATTTAGGTAAGTCGCCGGTCTTCCTTGCTCAACTAAATTTAGACTTCCTCATCGATTTAAAAACAAGCCCCATTAAATTTAAACCGATTCCTCGTTTCCCCAGCGTAACCAGAGACCTCGCCTTTTATATCTCGGAAACCGTTAGTTTTAATCAAGTTGTTAAAACTGTTAAAAAAGCAGGAAAAAAACTAGTGGATCAAGTCCTATTATTTGATATTTATCAAGGACCGCAATTACCTAAAGGTCAAATTTCAATGGCGATAAGAGTTGTGTTGCTGGATGAACAAAAAACCCTACAAGAAGAAGAGATCAACCAAACCCTGACTGCAATCAAATCCGCCTTGGTTTCGGAATGTCAGATTAGTTTACGAAGTTAAACTTTTTAACCTTTCCAATAACTTAAGCAAACAGTGTAAAAATTGTTTGCTTTTTTTTTGAACCACTCTATAATAAAAGCATAGTGGGAGAAAGTGGGATACATGTTTTTTGGAAGTTATCAATACACATTAGACGATAAGGGAAGACTGGTGATTCCTTCAAAAATGCGATCGGAATCGGGTCCTGTCTTATTTGCTATGCGTGGATTTGAGCATTGTATTTCATTGTTTACCCAACAAACGTTCGCTCAACTTGTCCAACAAGTGAACACGTATGACTTCAATCAACCGAATGTCCGGCAATACTTAAGAACCGCATTGGCTTCCGTGATCGAACTACCGATTGATGATCATGGACGTATTCAATTACCACAAGAAACGCTTAAAGAATTCAAATTAGAAAAGAATGTCAAGGTTATCGGCATGAATGACCACATCGAATTATGGAATGCTTCAACATGGCAGCAATATGAATCGGATGCTGCATCTCAATTTGAAGAACATGCTGCTAATCTTAGTAAAAAATGAACGAACATCAATCCGTATTATTAACGGAAGTAATTAACGGACTTCAGATTCGCCCCAACGGTATCTATCTAGATCTAACGATAGGAAGAGGAGGACACGCTAGTCAAATATATGAAAAGTTAAAGACGGGTCGTTTGCTTGGTTTTGACCAAGATGCCACCGCTATCGAAAGCTTACAAAGTTGGCAAAAGAGTCGTCCTCTTGCAAGTCTCCATCATACAAATTTCAAGCATTTTCCAGAAGTTTTAAATGCGTTAGGTATTAAAAAAGTTGATGGTATTTTACTAGATTTAGGTGTCTCCAGTCCTCAGTTTGATGTCCCAGAAAGAGGGTTTAGTTATCGGTTCGATGGTCCTCTCGATATGAGAATGGATCAAAGACAATCGACGACTGCGGCAAGCATCCTTGCCACCTCAGACATTAGAACCTTAACGCAATACTTTAGAGAATATGCCGATGAGACCTTCGCCTTTCCAATCGCTAAAGCCATCGTCAATCAAAGAGTGAACCAACCCCTAAAGACAACATTTGAGTTGGTAAACTTAATCAAAAAAGTTAAACCGGCAAAGGCTTTAGCCAAAAAAGGGCATCCCGCTAAACAAGTCTTCCAGGCATTGCGGATGGCTGTGAATCAAGAAGTAGAAGTTTTAAAGAGTGTCCTTGAATCTGCGACTACATATCTTGGACTTCATGGCAGACTCGCAGTGATAAGTTTCCATTCAGGTGAGGATCGAATCGTTAAACAATATTTCCAAACTTTAACCGTTAGTCAAGGTCAACGTCATGGACCAGAAAGATATCTACCTGTACCTGCAATAGCATTTAAAAAAATTAAACCTTATCCAATCCTTCCATCCGAAAAAGAAATTAAAGACAACCATCGTTCTGAAAGTGCAGTATTAAGAATTATAGAAAGGGTTATCGATGAAAAGTAAGCTCTATAAAACACATCGAAAAGCATCCTACTATCGCTTACGGCGATTAGGTTATTTTTCGATGTCTTTAATGGTGGCCACGATCATTGTGGTCGTGCCGCTTACGTTAGCGCAAGCGAGTACAACCACGAGCAATCCAGCTAGCTCAACCACTATTGAAAGTTCATCTACAAGCCAAACAAGTTCCGTATCAGAAGAAACGTCTTCAGAAAACGCTTCTGAAATGGAAGTAAGTTTGGGTGGTAGCGAATTGTTTAATAAGTTGATCATGGTGCACAACCCATAAAAGGAGAACCAAATGGATACCATTTCTTTACAAAACACAAAGACCTTAGAAAAAGTCTTTACCAACGAACTGCAACAACGTAAATTAGTCCTTCAAAATCGAAGAAACTTGTTATGGAGTGTCTTGTTCATCTCCACCATTATTTTAACGATTTATGTTTTGACGCCTTTATTTTCAATTATCCAATAAAGGACACTATGGCATTAGACATTCCAGTTTTTATCTTAGAGATTGGTTCGGGTACCATTAAATTACTCGCGGGCTATGAGCTCAATGCTCGGCCCGTTATTTTACATGTCATGCAATCCGAATATCATCGCGTCTTGATGCAAGATAAACTGGTAGATCCCAATAAGACAACCCAAGTAATTAAGAAATTAATTCGCGATATGGAAATTCACCTTGGAAAAAAATGTGATGCGATTCATGTTGTGCTCCCTCCGATTCATCTTGAAGTATTCCATGGTGAAAAAAGAACGAATACTGTCGATCCTAATGGCATCATTCATCCGATGGATATTCACAACCTACATTCGATGTTCCAAAAAGAATTTGTCGGGACCAACGTTGCGCAAGTATGTATTGTTCCTATGAGTTATCAAATCGATGGTGATAAATATTCGGTAAATCCTCCGATTGGTGAACAAACATCGAATATTGTTTTACAAGCATATGTTCAATACATCCTATCGACTTTTTTCCAAGGTATCCTTCAACTGATGGAGGCTGTTGGTATCAAAGTCAAACGTTACATCCTCGATGGTCAAGGTATCGCAGATATTATTGAAACCCAATATAAAGACTTTGTTGCAACGTATGTCCTTATTGACCACGGGGCAAACCAAACCAATTTAAATTTAGTATCCCAACACAAATTAATTCGCTCTGAAACATTAGAAACCGGTTCAGAACAATTGACAGCGATCATTGCGAATCGCTTTGGGATTACGCTTGAAGAAGCAAGAACCCTTAAGGAAAAGTTTGGTTATGAAACGCGTCAACAAATCTTTGATGGGATGATTTATCAACAAAATGGCATCGTCATTCGCCAATCGAATTTCAATCAGGTCATTAAGGAATTTTACGATCACTTGATTGATGAAATGATGATGACATTACAAGAATATCGGGTTGATAAAGAAACGATGGATCTGACCGATATGAAGTTTGTATTGGTAGGTGGTGGTGCGGCGTTACCTGGCATTACTACGTTATTAAAAACCCTTGGTCAAGGTCAAGGTGTTGAAAAACCTTATATTCGAACGGTTGGGGCTAGACATACGCAAACCTTATCGTTACTCGGTGGCCTTCGCTTTAGTTATCGTTATACCTTAGTTGAAGATGATGTCAGAATCTTTACGCGTTTAGAAAGACAACCACCATCGGCAAAACGCCGTTTCGTCAATTATGACGAAGAATAAAAAAGAAAAGAGGATGTGAAGATGGGAAGAGAAAAATTTGTTGTTGATAGTAGTGAACCAGCGGCCAAGATTATTGTCATTGGTGTTGGTGGAGCTGGCAACAATGCGGTGAATCGCATGATTGCTGAAAATATGAATCATGTTGAATTTTTTGTTGCCAATACGGATAAACAAGTATTACAAACATCTCAGGCAAAAAATCGATTAATCCTAGGAGAAAAAACCACCCATGGTTTAGGTGCTGGTGGTTCTCCGGAAGTTGGTAAACTTGCCGCAGAAGAATCAAAAGAAGAAATTGCGGAGATCGTGAAAGGCGCAAACATGGTGTTCATTGCGGCAGGAATGGGTGGTGGTACCGGAACCGGTGCAGCGCCAGTCATTGCTCGAATCGCTCGTGAAGCCAAAGCCTTAACGATTGCGATTGTGACTCGCCCATTTACTTTTGAAGGTAAAGGTAGAATTGCGAACTCTGTTAAAGGATTAAATGAATTAAGGGATGCAGTCGATGCGATTATCATTGTTTCTAACGATAAATTATTAATGTCGGCTGGTAATCAACCCATAGGTCAAGCTTTCAAACAAGCGGATGATGTGCTTGCGCGTTCAGTCAAAACCGTGACGGATTTAATTTTAATGCCAGCGGTGATTAACCTCGATTTTGCCGACGTGCGTAACGTCCTACGAAATTCTGGATTAGCGTTGATTGGTTTTGGCTTAGGACAAGGACCGAATAAAGCTTTTGAAGCTGCTCAAAGTGCTGTCAGTTCGCCTTTATTGGAGTCGAGTTTAACAGGGGCTTCCAAAGCCATCGTTGCCGTTACGTGTGGGCCTCTTGTCTCACTTTATGAAGCCCAAGAAACCGTGGATCGTATTCGAGAAATTGCCAGTACCAACCTCGATATTAAATTTGGTGTTAACATCAATGATCAATTAACCGATCAAATTTTAGTATCCGTGATTGCCGCCCAATTCCCTGAAGAATATGACTATACAACGGTTCCAAGTCCGTTAACAAAAACCACCAATCCTGTGATGAAACCAGATCCAGAACAAAGTATTTTAAAACCCCAAGATCCATTACCGAAAGCGACAAGTAAAGAAGATGAAGAAGATTTACTGCCTGAATTTTTATCTGGCAAGAAATTTTCTTAACGACAATTCTCCCTATTTAGCGTATAATTTAATCAATCCGTTGAAGAAGCCACATGGATGCTTCACTAGAGACTTCGTGGTCGGTGCAAACGAAGAACCCCCATCCATATCCCTTCTGAGGGTGAACTGAAATCAAGTAAGAACACCGGATCCTCCCGTTATCGAGGCCAAATGAGCGCGTTGTTTACAACGAAGCAAGGTGGTACCACGTCAATCCCACGTCCTTGGCACAAGGACGTTTTGTTTTTTTAAGGAGAACGTATGGAATTAAAAGAAACCCTATTGATGCCTAAAACAACCTTCGAAATGAAGGCAAATTTACCCGTGAAAGAACCGCAATTCATTACTTTTTGGCAAGAACAAAAATTGTATGAAAAGATGCGAGAAAAAAATAAAGGCAAGCCGGAATATCAATTGCATGATGGTCCGCCTTACGCCAATGGTGATATGCATGTTGGCCATATGCTTAACCGCATCCTGAAAGATATTGTGGTACGTTATCAACACATGCAAGGGTTTGATACACCGTTCGTTTTTGGTTGGGATACGCACGGCCTACCAATCGAAAACTACATCACTAAAAAAGGTGTTAATCGTAAAACGATGACCGTCCCAGAATTCCGGGCTCTATGTGAAACTTTTGCCAAAGAACAAGTTGAAAGACAAAAAAATCAAATTCGCCGCTTAGGTGTGATGGGTGATTTTGATCATCCTTATTTGACTTTAGATCCTCAATTTGAAGCTGCTCAAATTGGCGTATTCGCCAAGATGGCGCTCAAAGGATTCATTTATAAAGGCCTCAAACCAGTTTACTGGTCACCAAGCAGTGAATCCGCACTTGCGGAAGCGGAAATTGTGTATGAAGATGTTACCGATCAAGCCATTCATGTAGGTTTTAAAGTTAAAAACGGTAAAGGCATTTTACCTTTCGAAGCACAGGTTGTGATTTGGACGACCACACCTTGGACCATTCCTGCAAACCTTGCCATCTCTGCCCATCCTCAATTTGATTACGGTTTATATCAAACCAATAAAGGGATGTTGGTCTTTGCTACGTCATTAGAAGCCACGGTTATTGCTCAATTAGGGTTAACCCAATGTCAATTAATCAAAACCATCAAAGGAAAAACTTTAGAAGGTATTGAAACGCTTCATCCTTTTTATCAAAGGACCTCTGCGATTATTCTTGGTGAACATGTCACCAATGACACGGGTACAGGCTTTGTCCATACTGCACCAGGTCATGGTGAAGAAGACTTTATCGTGGGTACAAAATATAAATTACCGCCGCTTTGTCCCGTCGATGGTAGAGGCTTTATGACTGAAGAAGCGGGTGAAGATTTAAAAGGATTATTTTATGCGGATGCTAATGGTAAGGTCATTGAAAAATTAACGCAGGCAAATGCTTTGCTTGCGGTTCATCCCTATCACCACCCTTATCCTCATGACTGGCGAACGGGTAAGCCTTTAATTTATCGTGCGACTCCACAATGGTTTGCTTCGATTGAACCAATTCGTGAAACGTTACTCAAAGAAATTGCCCGAGTCAAATGGACACCATCTTGGGGGCAAGTGAGAATTCATAACATGATTAAGGACCGCGGTGACTGGTGTATTTCACGGCAACGCACATGGGGTGTTCCGATCCCGATTATTTACCACGAAGATGGCTCACCCATCATCGAAGAAAAAGTTTTTCACCACATTCAAAAAATCATTGAAAAAAACGGAAGTTCATTTTGGTTTAGTGCCGATGCCAAAGAATTACTTCCACCGGGTTATCGTCATCCCTCTTCACCCAATCAAGGGTATAAAAAAGAAACAGACATCATGGATGTTTGGTTTGATTCTGGATCCAGTTCATTAGCGGTTTTAAAAACAAGAGGAATGAAATTTCCTGCTGATCTTTATTTAGAAGGTAGTGATCAATACCGTGGATGGTTTAATTCTTCGTTGATTATTGCGGTTGCCACGGAAGGGGTATCACCTTATCAAAATATTGTCTCCCATGGATTTGTTGTTGATGGTAAGGGAGAAAAAATGTCCAAATCAAAGGGTAATGGTATTGATCCTTTGAAAATGATGCAAGTCTATGGTGCGGATATTATGCGCCTATGGGC
>JBEDGE010000068.1:0-6371 GCA_041174805.1 Bacillota bacterium | reverse complement strand
AAGACCTTACCATTCTTTAAAGTGCCTTCATAGAGATTTAATTGCGGTGTGCCAAGAAACTTTGCAACAAATAAATTTGCCGGTTTATTATAGACATCCTGAGGGTTTCCCTTTTGTTGTTCAGCACCAAAATTCATCAAAACAATTTCATCTGAAATGGACATCGCTTCTTCTTGATCATGCGTTACGAAAACGGTCGTAATACCAATTTCTTTTTGAATTCGTTTAATTTCTTCTCTGGTTTGAAGTCTCAGGCGAGCATCGAGGTTAGATAAGGGTTCATCAAGCAAAAGAACTTTTGGTTTTTTAACCAGAGCTCTAGCAATCGCTACGCGTTGTTGTTGACCACCGGATAATTGTGCTGGTTTTTTGTTTAATTGGTCTTCAATGCCAACGAGTTTAGCCATGGCAATCGCTTCATCATGCATGAGTTTTTGATAATCTTTGTAACGCGCTTCTTCAACAAGTTTAATTGCTTCAGGAACAATAGGCTTTAAAGCTTTCCAAAAATGCTGATTAAATCCAAGCCAATGCAGTGGGTTTAAAAGCAACTTAAACATAACTTTTTGTTTTTCTTTTAAATAGGGTTTTTCAATTTTGGCATAGGCTTCATTCATTTTTTTAACGATGTTGGATAGATTTTCTGGACTGATTTTTTGCATTTCTTTTTCAAAACTTGCTTTGAACTGCTTGAGTTGCTCTTTAAAAGATTGAGTTAAAGATGCTTGAGAAATTTCAGTTTTTTGTTTTTGCTTATTTGCTTTAGCTAAATCGATTAACTTTGATTGATAAATTGCTTTAGCTTCGCTTTCTAAACGTTTATATTTATTTTTAAGACTTGTACTTTCCTTAAGAAATTGATAATAACGCTTAGCATCTTTAGGAGAGATCAAAAGATTCGCTGACTGAATGGCCTCTTCGATTGCCTTCTTCTTAAGATTCATGTTTTCCAGAGGAAACAAAATATTTTTTTTGACCGTCATGTGTGGATAGAGCGCATAGTTTTGAAACACCAACCCGATGCCACGTTGTTCGGGCGAAAGTTCAGTGACATCTTCATCACCAAAGAATATTCTTCCGTGTGTGGGATAAAGTAATCCAGAAATCATATATAAAGTTGTGGATTTACCACAACCTGAAGGTCCCAAAAGACCAACGAGTTTGCCATCTGGAATCGTGAAATTAAATTGATTAACAGCAATGGTGCGTGCTGAATTTTTACTTTCAAAAACTTTGGTTAAGTTTTCCAATCTTACTTCCATGGTTGAGCCTCCAAATATATATCAATAAGTTATGCATTTATCATACCATAGTGAAGCATTTGTAAAGAGAATTTATCTTGAAAAAAATAAATGATTTTCTTGACAATTCAATTTCCTTTTTGATAAGCATAAGAATAAAAAAACTTAAGGTTGTAACCTTAAGTTTTAGCTATGAAACGAAGATTAGGCTTTAAAGGGTTCGCCGTAAACTTTTAATAATTTTTTAACGGGTCTGAAGGTTTTCTTGATGGTGCCATCGATAAATGGATTTTTTAACTTCGCCTTTTCTAAAAGTTGAGTAAAGGGATATTTACCACCTAAAGAGCATACTTTGACATATTTTTTCCAAGCTTTGTCATGATTTTTCTTCATTAATCCTAAGAATTGAAGCGCAATCACTTGAGCTAAGGTATAGTCGATGTAATAAAATGGAGCCCCATAAATATGAGATTGACGCATCCAACGTGTACCCTTTTCATAAAGTGGGAAACCTGTATATTTCTTGTAAGGCGTATACTTCATTTCAATTTCACGCCATTTTGCACAACGTTGATCGTGGGTGGCTGTTGGATTTTCATAAACCCAGTGTTGGAATTCATCTACGGTGACGCCATATGGTAAGAAGTTAATCGCCCCTTCTAAATGACCGAATAAATATTTATCTTTGTCTTCCTTGAAAAAGGATTCCATATAGGGCGTGGCAAAAAATTCCATAGACATGGAGTGGATTTCTGCTTCTTCCATGGTGGGATCGCGATATTCAACTGGTTTAATTTTTCTAGACATGAATCCTTGGAAAGCATGACCTATTTCGTGCGTTAAAACATCAACGTCGCCAGCTGTACCATTAAAGTTTGAGAAGACAAATGGCATTTGATAACGTGGGAAGAAGGTCATATAGCCACCACCGCGTTTACCAGGTTTTGCTTCTAAATCTAATAATTCTTGATTGACCATTGCTTGGAAAAATTCGCCAATTTCTTGCCCCATTTTGTTGTACATTTTTAAAGCAGCATTGACCAGATAATTTTTGTCGCCTTTGGGAGTGGCGTTACCATCTTTGAATTGGATAGCTAAGTCGTAAAACTTTGGTGCGGGGACATCGATTCGTTTAATTTGTTGGCGCACCAACTTATTAGATAGCGGGACAACGGATTCAAAAATTTGATCACGATAAGCTTTGACTTCTTTAGGTCCGTAGTCCGTTCTTCCCATGCGGTCATATGCCATATGGGTGAATGATGGGTAGCCAAGTTTCTTTGCCATCCCATGTCTTAACGTTACGAGTTTAGAGTAAATATCTGCAAGGGGTTGTTCTTTTTCAGCCATCCAGTTTTCAACAGCCTTACTGGCTCGTTTACGAATATCACGATCTTTGCTAACGGCGAATTTACCCATTTGGGATAAGTTATAAGTTCCGCCATCAAAGGGAATTTGAGCACTTGCCATTAAAGCATCATATTCGGTGGTTAATTTGTTTTCTTCTTGTAAATCTTGGAGAATCTTTGGATCAAAGGTCTTCGCTGCAAGTTCTAATTTTTTGAATAAAAAGGAACCCACTAATTTTTCTAATTCAACACGATGCTTACTTGCTAAAACAGCTTTAGAGTAACGATTGCCTAAACCTTGAACCATCGGCCCAACTTCATTGACAAGGTCGTTTGCTTTTTTATACGTTTCATCGCGGGTATCAATGGAATGACGAGTGGTAATAATCGTGAAATCGGTTTGAATTTCATCAAAAAATTTACCAATTTTATTCATAATTCGACGTTGAATTTGAGCATTAGCTGCGGTTTCAAATTCAGATATTAAAAGATTGAACTTCTTTTCAAGTTTTGGGAATTTAGGTAATTGAAGGGGATATTCACTAAATTTTAGCACTTTTGTCATTTTTTTATGCCTCCATGCAAATGCATTTACTTAATAATAAGACTTTTTTCGGTCATTTCAATAGGTTTTTCTAATCCTAGTAAATCTAGGATGGTTGGAGCAAGGTTACCTAGTTTGCCACCTGTTGGCATTAAACGAAGACCAGGAATGTTAATGCAAACTGGAACTAAGTTGGTGGTATGGGCGGTATGGGGTTTACCATCATCGGTTAAAATTTGATCGGCATTGCCATGGTCTGCAGTAACAATAAGTTTGCCACCATTTCGATCACACCAATCGATTATCGATCCAACACATTCATCCACGACTTCAACCGATTTAATAACAGCTTTTTCAACTGCTGTATGTCCTACCATGTCGCAGTTAGCGTAATTAATAATCACCACATCAAGGTCACCTTTATTTAGTTCTTTAATGAGCGCATCTCGAACTTGGTAGGCACTCATCTCTGGTTGTAGGTCATAGGTTGCGACTTTGGGTGAGGTGATTAAAACTCTTCTTGACCCAGGTAATTCAGGTTTTTCTACACCATCATAATTGATAGTTCCATCGAAGAAGAATGTTACATGAGGATACTTTTCAGTTTCCGCAATTCTTAATTGAGTTTTGCCATGTGAAGCTAACCATGGGCCAAGTGTGTTGTCTAAACTCGGCAACTTAAAAGCAATTTCTCCTTTTACAGAATCGGCATACTTCATGGTTTGTACCAGCATGAGGTTTTTAAGTGGTTTGTTTGGTTGATATGCAACCCATGATGGTTTGCCATCTTTAATCGGAGGATTTGCATAAAAACTTGGATTGGTCAAAAGTGTACAAAACTGAATCGCGCGATCAGGTCTAAAATTCATAAAGATAACGGCATCACCATCTTCAATCTTACCTTGCACCCCTTCTGCATAAGCAGGGATTAAGAATTCATCGCTAGGGTCTTTACCCTCTTTAGGTAAATTAAGATATTGGTCTTTGAAATATTGGCGATAGTCCTTAAAGCTTAGTCCGCGATGTTCAACCATCGCATCATAGGCTTTTGCAACCCGTTGAAGATTTTTATCTCGGTCCATCGCGTAATAGCGACCCCCAATGGAGGCAAGTTGTCCGGTTTTATATTCTTTCATTGTTAGGAGTAAAGTTTGAATATAACTTTCACCAAGTTGAGGCGCAACATCACGACCATCCATCAACGCATGGAAGTAGACATTAGGAACCTCTTGTTTGGCAGCAAGCTTGATAATGGCTTGTAAATGGGTCAAATGAGAATGAACTCCTCCATCAGAGACTAGACCAACAATATGTAACTTTTTACCTTTTGATTTAGCCCATTGCATTGCAGCCAAATACTTTGGATTTTGATAAAAGCTTCCATCTTTGATTGCTTGATCAATCAGTGTTAAGGATTGATATACAATCCTACCTGCACCGATATTCAGATGCCCTACCTCAGAGTTACCCATTTGACCTTCGGGTAATCCAACTTGAAGGCCAGAGGCTTGAATTTGCGTGTAAGGGTATTTGGCAAAGTATTTATCTAGGTTGGGTTTCTTTGCTTTCGCAATCGCGTTGCCATAGGTCTCCTTACGAATACCATAGCCATCCATGATGACAAGAATTACAGGTTTTTTCATATTTAATTCCTCTTTTTTATGAAATTAGTTCTTTATTTTGGTGTCTAAATAGAATTGTTACCCAGCGATACAAAAGGAATTTTTGCCACCAATTATAGTTCGTGGCCAAAGCGTTATAAATTGCAACTTGTTTACGAAACAACTCATCAACTTCTGCTAAAGATTTTTTCAAGGAAACATATTCCGGGTTCACGGATAAAGCTTGGTTTTGTTCACCATAGTAAAAGAGTGCTTGTGCTGTTTGTACCAAAAAACTCTTTACAATGGTACGTTCTGTATCCTTGATATTTTGTAAGGTGTCTTCAAAGCGAGGTCTTTTAGAAAGAATAAACTCTTGTGGGACATCAATCTGGTGGCGAACAAATAATTTACCAATCATTCTTAAAAGATCATATTTTTGAGCGGTTAAAACATCAATTGCATCTTTTCTTTTGGATAATTGGGTGTAAAAACTTCTCATTTGGAATGCAAAAAAGACTGATAAAACAAGGTATATTGCAAAGATTACGATCACCACTAAGCCGAGAATTTCCAAGGGTTCCATAACGGTAAAATTATAACATAACTATATTTTTTTTCCATTTTTCTAGGGTAAAAAAATTAATCACAAAAACTAAATAAATCGGCATATAAGCGTAAGTTTATCTCTTGATAAATTGATTTATGGTAAAATAACCTTATGAAAAAACCTATCATTGGAATCATTTATGATTTTGATCGTACATTGGCGATCGAAGATTTACAAAACTTTAGTTTTATACCTTCTCTTGGAATGAAACCAGAAGAATTTTGGGAAAAGACCAATCAAAATTCAATTAAGTCCGGTATGGAAAAGATCCTCTCATATATGTACATGATGATTGAAGAAAGTAAAAAAAGAGGGATTAAATTAACCAAAGAATATTTGTATTCCCTCGGAAATTCAGTTAAATTTTTCCCAGGTTTAGAAACTTGGTTTAAACGATTAAGAGTTTTCGCAGAAAGCCAAGGCGTTGAAGTTGAACACTACATTATTACCTCGGGCACCAAAGAAATCATCGAAGGGACAAAAATTGCCAAGGAATTTACCAAAATATTTGGCTGTGAATTCTTATTTTCTCCTGATTCAAAGGAAGCTATTTGGCCAAAAATTGCAATTAATTACACGATGAAGACACAATATTTCTTTCGCATTGCCAAAGGGATATTAAACCAATCCGAGGATGATAAGGTTAATGAAAGAACGAAAGAAAAGCGAATTAAATATCGAAATCTAATTTACATCGGTGATGGATTAACCGATGTACCTGCAATGTTAATGGCCAAAGAACACGGTGGAAAATCAATTGCAGTTTATTCTAAAGGTCATATTGAAAAGGCTAAACTTTTGATTCAAGATGAAAGAGTCAATTTTGTATGTGAAGCAGATTACTCTGCAAATTCTTTGTTGGAAAAGGTTGTTAAGTTAAACATTCAACAAATGGCAATTAGTGAATTACTTGCACTCAAGGAAGTTAAAAAATAATGATAACGGCAATTTTGTTAGCGGCCGGAGATAGCCTTAGACTTAAATCAAGGGTCACACCCAAACAATTTCTAAAATTGGGTAAAAAGA
>JBEDGE010000067.1:0-3282 GCA_041174805.1 Bacillota bacterium | reverse complement strand
TTTTATGCAGATCTTATTACTACCATTAATGATTCTATCGACTTTGTCAGCACCTTTGCAGACGGATTTTCTTTTAACTTATCCTTTGGGAATGGACATGCCACATTATGATTTTCCCTTTCAAAGCGAAGCACTTGATGAGGTGTTAGATGACATTAACCCATTCACGATTGCTACAACGCAATTCGACATATTAGAAGATGGTGTAACTTATACCTTCACGATTCAATACACAAATGAAGGTGTTCGCATTGACCCTTATATTGGGCAAAAACCCTTCATTAGTTCGTTTGGTGTCAACGATACGCATCACTTCATCAGTCTATTTAATCCCACTTTAGAACCTTTAGATTTAGATAATTATGGTTTTGTGGTGAATGATACTTATTTTGGGTTTGAAGAAGGTTTAACGATTGCTTCACTACAAGAAAAAAGAATTAACTTGATTGAAGGTATGGCAGAGATTGGATCGATGGGAGAAGATGATCCCTTGGTGACTAATTTTCCCATTCGCCATATTTATTTAAGAGAAGCTTCGACGTTTTTATATATCGATCACATCGATATCTCGGAGACGATGCAAGTGATCAATGAAGTCGTGTCGGTACAAACCCATGCATTCAAACGCACACCTTATCTTACTTTCCCTGAAGAAACGTATACATTCAGTTCTTGGTATGCCATTCCTAATGAAGATGAAGTGCCGGTTCATGTTTTTCCTCAACCCACTGTAACACCGCTGGTGCAGGCCAAAGCCTGGGCGCACTATGTCATGTTTGGTGCGGGGATGAATGCTGCAGGCCGAGTCGAAGAAGCGTTCCGAGCGTTAGAAACTGAATATAACTTCATGGATTATCGCAGTCAAGGTTTGCTCTTTGAAGAACCGAATACTAGTTTTCAAGGGATTAATGAAAGAGGAAGAATGGATACATCATCGTTTAGAGAGGCTGTTGGTCGTTATAACTATTTAGCAGCAAGAGTCCCTGGGGCAACCGGATTAATCAACCCCAATCCTTCACCATTTCCTGTTAACACACTCATCTTGATATCGTTGGGATTGGTTGGGTTATTTGGCATCTTTGCCTTTATTAAATCTCGGTATCAACGGGTATAATGAAATCTTCTTTTCCATTACTTTTCTAGAAAATGTGCTATGATTATGTTATAACAAATGTTATAACGGAGGCACGATGGAAACCAGTATCAAACGTCTTGGCAATAGTAAAGGGATTATCCTCCCATCACACATCTTAAAAGTCTTTGGATTAAAAGTCGCGGATCGATTAACCATCCTTGTGGAAAATCAAACCATTATTCTTAAACCCATCAAACCCGTGACATATGATTCGATGAAATCGTTATTTAAAGGGTATCAAGGAACGTATCGTCCACAAGTTCAAGTCGATGATAATCAAGGCAAAGAAGTATGGTAATTCGTCAAGGTAGTATTATCTTAATGGATTTTAATCCTTCGATTGGTCACGAGCAAAAAGGTAAACGACCCGCCCTTGTGATCACTAATGAAGATTACTATCGTTTTACGAATGGTTTATTGATTGTCCTCCCCATCACCTCAACCTCAAGTCAAGGTTACCCGTTGCACGTTCGCCTTGATTCAAGAACCAAAACGCAAGGAGAAATCATGGTGGAGCAGCCTAAAACGATAGATAGCAAAGCCCGTCAAGTCGTGCAATTAGAATCCTTACCCAAAGAGCTATTAAAAGAAGTCTTATCCATCTATGCGTTGATGACAAAGTAATCGGGATTAGTAGAACCCTAGTACCAACTATGGATTCAGTGTTTCAATTTTAAAAGGTTAATACCGAAATTCAATATTTTCACTATTTGTCGAACAAAAGGTTATGTTAAAATAAGTTTCGGTTGGAAGCTTACCCAAGCGGCTGAAGGGACCAGTCTTGAAAACTGGTAGGGGTCGCAAGGCCCGCGAGAGTTCGAATCTCTCAGCTTCCGCCATTTTTTATTTAAAAACAACCCACTTATAGGGTTTCCAATGATCCTCCTAAACGGAGGGACCATCCGTGTGTTTGAATCGAAGTAGTAGATTAAAGGATATCCAATCCTTATGTCTTGAAATTCTTAGAATCACTTTATTATGATAGTATTCGATTGATCAATTGTTTATAATTATTAAAATTGTAGGGGGTGATTTTTTTGAATTATTCTTCATTAGGATTTATATATTACCCCACTGATTATTATTACATAAGAACTTTTAAAGATGGGCAATGGGGTGAAGGTAAACTTACCCAAGACCGTTTTATTAGCATTAGTATGTTTTCTCAAGTCCTTCATTATTCTCAAGAAGCTTTTGAAGGACTAAAGGCTTATGCTACTAAAGATGGTTCAATTAATCTATTTAGACCTGACATGAATGCGAAGAGACTTCAAAAATCATGTCGAAGATTACTCATGCCTGAAATCCCAGAACAAGATTTTATTAACGCCGTGATTGAAGTTGTCAAAGCTAACCGTAAACATGTTCCTCCATATGGATCAGGAGCATCGCTATATATTCGTCCAGTCATCTTTGGTATTGGGGATAACTTAGGTGTGAATCCTGCCAGTGAGTTTTTGTTCATCATCATGACTTCACCAGTAGGACCTTATTTCAAAGGAGCATTAAAGCCAGTAAGAATGATGGTTAGCGAGTATGATCGTGCTGCACCATCTGGAACAGGGGATATTAAAACCGGTGGTAATTATGCGGCAAGCTTATTACCCAATCGATTAGCGAAACAACAAGGATTCGCAGATTGCATCTATTTAGATCCTGCAACACACACCAAGATTGATGAAGTTGGAGCAGCTAACTTTTTTGGGATTACTAAGCAAGGAGTATATGTTACTCCGGTATCATCGTCGATACTTCCATCGATTACTCAAGATTCTTTAAAGTATTTAGCAATGGATAAATTAGGTTTAAAAGTGGAAGAACGTGATGTCTATATTGATAAACTTGATGAGTTTGCAGAAGTTGGAGCATGTGGTACTGCTGCGGCGGTTACACCTATCTATGAAATAGTCCATAAAGACAAGGTTATTTATTCAAATGATTCAGAAAAAGTAGGTTTTGTGTCTATTCAACTATCTAAGATTATGAATGATATTCAAGTTGGAAATGTTAAAATGAATCAAAGTTGGATCATTAAGGTGATTATCTAATGAAAATAGCGGTAGCAGGTTTAGGTTATGTAGGATTATCCTTAGCAATCCTACTTTCTTCAAAGCGAGATGTTATTGGTTATGATATTAATGAAAGAC
>JBEDGE010000066.1:0-6212 GCA_041174805.1 Bacillota bacterium | reverse complement strand
TAAATCTAAAAACCTATGCAGAAAAAGTTTTTCAAACGAATCAACTTTTTAACTTAACGGCATATCCTACCTTGGAAATGATTTATGAAAAAGGCATTTATGATAGTCTATGTTTTCCACTACCTCAGTTTAAGAAAAGTGCTACTTTACTAGACTTAGGTTCTGGTGCCGGTTTTCCAGGAATTCCTCTAAAAATAATGTACCCTCAGCTAAATATGTATTTATTAGAGCCGACCCTTAAAAAAACCCAATTCTTAATTGATACAATCAAACTTTTAAAACTTAAGAAAATACAAGCTTTAAGTCAAAGAGCTGAAGTTCTAGCTCGCGATAGCAGTTTTCAACCCGTTGATTATGTTGTTGCAAGGGCCGTTGCCCCCTTACCAATTCTGCTTGAGTTAACCATTCCACTTTTAAAAGTTGGCGGCCAAGCATTGGTTTATAAAGGTAAGGATTATCTAGCAGAAATCGCTTTGTCCAAAAATGCTTTAAGGGTTTTAGGAGCTTCCATTGTCGAAGTAAAAACCCATCGATTACCAACGGATCATGAACAACGATCATTACTTGTGATTGAAAAAAATATTGCCACACCTACGACTTATCCACGAATGTTTTCACAGATTAAAAAAACTCCTCTATAATTAGGTTGATATGGGAAAAATAATTGCCATCGCAAACCAAAAAGGTGGTGTTGGTAAAACCACAACCTCCGTTTCACTTGCAAGTGGTCTTGCACAACTTGGCTATAAAGTTTTAATCATTGATTTAGATCCTCAAGGGAATGCAAGTCGCGCTGTTGGTGTTGAAGTTGCCACTTTGTCCCAAAGTATTTATGAAGTGATTAAAGGCACATTAACGATTCGCCAAGCGATTCGTTATACGGCGATGAAATCTTTATCCATCCTTCCCGCCTCTTTGCAATTAGCCACTGTTGAAAGTGAACTAGTTTTACAAGGATCAAGTCATCCGTACGAAAAACTTAAATCCGTTGTGGATTCCGTAAAATCCAGTTTTGATTTTTTGATTATGGATTGTCCACCATCTTTAGGCTGGATTTCAGTTTCCGCGCTTGTTGCTTGTGATAGTGTGATAGTCCCTGTTCAATGCGAATATTTTGCAATGGAAGCTGTCGCCCAGGTACTTGCCACGATTCAACAAGTCAAAAGTGACTACCATCCTCACATTAAAATCGAAGGTTTTTTATTAACGATGTATGATCCAAGAACGCGACTTGCAACTGAAATTTCTACGGAAGTTAGAGGGTTGTTTAAAGAAAATACTTTTTATACACAAATTCCAAGAAATATCTCTTTAGCGGAAGCCAGTGCCAAGGGCATGCCCATTCATTTATATCGCCCAACATCGAGTGGTGCAGAAGCTTATCTTGCATTAGCCAAGGAGGTCGTTGACCATGGCAGAGCGTAAATCAATACTTAATCAAAGATTATCTTCTTTAATTGATAAATATAGTTCACGTGACATTGTTCATAAACTCGAACAACAATTTAAAAGCTTACAAAAAAAGGAAATCAATCCCTCACTGATAGATGATATTCCGGTATTAAAAGAAGTTACGATTCGCAGTGATCAATTAAGAGATTTATTAGAGACCTTAACTGAAAAACCACTACTCAATCCTTTATTGTTAAGACAAGTCAATGGTCGTTTTCAAATTGTCTTAGGTCGCAAAATTTGGTATGCAACTAAGTTATTAAAATTTCAAAAAGTTCCTGTCGTCGTCACTTCGATGTCAGATGAGGAAATGTTATTGGTGTTATTAGCTTCTTTACGAGAAGAAACAGAACAAAATGTTATGGCTATCGCTTTGGTTTGTCAGGCTTTAATTGACCAATATCAATATCGTCAAGTTGCCTTGGCTAAAATCATGCATTATTCTCGATCCCAAGTTTCAAATATTTTACGATTGTTAAAGTTACCGGTGTTCACAAGAAAGTTAATTAATGCCCAAACCATAACGTATGGTCATGCCAAAATATTGGTGACCTTAGAAACTGAACTTATCGATAACCTCGTGCTGAAGTTAATCAAAGAAAAATTATCGGTTCGCGAATTTGAACGACTTGTCAAAGAGCATAAACCTCAAGTCGTCAATCCAGTGAATGAAAAAAACCTGGAACAACAATTTAGTAGCCAGGTTGTGACGACAAAAAAAAGCATCAAGTTTAGTTTTGATTCGTCAGAAGCTCTCGTTCAATTTGTCGATCAACTCATCCATGGAAAAAAATAATTTATCGGCGCATAGGTATTCTTTACGCTACTTAGCCTTGGTTGGTGTTCTAGCAGGTTTAACCTACTTGTTGTATTTACCGATGCTTCGTATACCGATAATTTTATTTTTAGAAATCAATCTTTCAGAAATTGTGATGTTTATTGGTGGTTTTTCATTAGGTCCATTAGCGGCTATCTTCCTAGGCATGTTTCGGTTTTTATTCTCCTTACCATTGACTACAACCGGTGGCATTGGTGAATTCGCGGACCTCATCTATTCGCTTGCCTTCGTTTTACCAGGTGCATGGTTATACCAACGCTCAAGAACAAAACAAACTGCCATGGTAGGTTTTATCATTGGGTTTGTTTTACAAATCACCATCACTTCTTTAATGAATGCCTTATGGATAACCGATTTATATCTCAATTTATTTTTGAATATTAGCCCTGAGGATTTTCTTGCATATGTGCAAACTGCTATCCCCCAAGTCACCGATCCTTATTGGTCGCTAGTTTTATGGATGTATCTCCCTTTTAACACATTCAAAAACATCGTCGTTATTTTTTTAACATTAATGAGTTACAAACGATTGCATCGTTTGATTAAACGTTTTAAATAAAATTTACTTTACTTCGATTGCTGAAGTTGGGCAATTGACTTTGGCTTCTTCAACATCGGATTCTTGACCTTTTGGCACTGCACTTACAATTGCTTTCATTTTGCCATCATCATCCCAATCAAAAACGGATGGAACGATGGCATTACATAATCCACAGGCAATACATAAGTCTTTTATGACAATCGGTTTTTTTGGATCCATATTCATATTATAATGAGGAATATTGAGAAAAGCACACCAAATCTATGAAATTGATGAACTTAAAAAGATTGCCTCAAAATCGCATTCAAAAGTATGCGAAATACCGTCGTCAAATTCTCAAAATGAATACTTTTCAACTTTCTCAAGACGTAAAAAACTCCAATTCACAGGAAAATACTAAAGCTTTTCATCCGACGATTAATTTATTGATGTGGGTGATGGGAGCCACCGTGATTATTTTACTCATCCTTGTGGTGGCTTTGGTATACTTTGGAAGATGAAAAATAAACTAATCCTGGCAATCGATGGACCTGCTGCTGCCGGAAAATCTACCGTGGCAAAACTCGTCGCCAAAAAGCTCAATATTACCTATATCGATACTGGGGCAATGTATCGCGCTTTTACATTGTTTGTCATGCAAAAAGGAGTCGATCCTCAACGTCAAGATGCTTGTGAAGCATTGATTCCTCAAGTGAAGATATTGCTAGCGCCGACGGGTGAAGTATATTTAAACGGACAGGATGTTTCAAAAGATATTCGTGATCCCAAAGTCTCTGCTCAAGTTTCATATATTGCATCCTATAAAGCTATTCGATTAGCTTTGGTAGATTTACAACGCCATATGGCAGGTAATCAATCCGTGGTGATGGATGGTCGTGACATTGGAACTTATGTACTTCCTGAAGCCAATATAAAAATTTTTCAGATTGCTTCAGTGGAAACTCGAGCAGTTCGTCGATATGAAGAAAATTTAGGCAAAGGTATCGCCTGTACCCTTGAAAGTGTTGAAGAAGATTTAAGACACCGAGACTATATTGACTCCCATCGTGATTTTGCACCCCTAAAACCTGCTAATGATTCGATACTGATTGATACTTCTTTTATGACTGTCAATGAAGTTGTCGAACGCATTCTTGAAATTGTTCACAAAAAAGTAGGCTCGATTCATGCTTAAAGGTACTGTTGCCATCGTTGGAGCACCCAACGTTGGTAAATCGACACTTTTTAATCGTATGATTGGTAAACGCCAAGCAATTACCGATGATACCCCTGGATTAACGCGAGACCGTATTTATGCAGAAGCGGAATGGTTAACGGTTCCGTTTCGATTAATTGATACCGGTGGAATTGAAGTGACAAAAAGGCCACTTCAAGAACAAATTCGAATGCAAGCAACCATCGCCATCCAAGAGGCAGATGTGATCATTTACCTTGTCGATGGTAGAAGAGGCATTACCGCAGATGATTTACTTGTATCGTCCATTTTATTCAAATCGGGAAAACCGATTATTTTAGGTGTCAATAAAATCGATGACGGTCAATTACTCGGGGATGTAAATGATTATTACCGACTTGGTATTGGTACGCCGATTGCAATCTCAACCCTCCACGGTATTGGGATTGGTGATTTATTAGATTCCGTTATTAAACAATTACCTAAAAATAAATCAATTCCAAGTTACCAAGGTTATACCCAATTTGCAGTCGTTGGTCGTCCGAACGTGGGTAAATCAAGTTTAGTTAATGCCATCCTTCAACAAGATCGCGTCATTGTTTCTCCAATCGAAGGAACAACGAGAGATGCAATTGATACATCCTTCCAATTTGAAGGAACCGATTATGTCATGATTGATACGGCCGGTTTAAAGAAGCGCGGTGCTATTTTCGAATCCATTGATAAATATGCAGCGATTCGCTCTCTAAGAGCGATAGAGCGTGCTCAAGTCGTGGTTGTTGTGATCAATGCCGAGGATGGTTTATTAGAACAAGATAAACATATCGCTGGATTTGCTTTTCAAGCTTTTAAAGGCATGGTGCTGGTGGTTAACAAATGGGACCTTGCCAAAAAAGGTGACCGCGATATGAATCAATACACCAAGAAATTAAGATTGCTCATGCCATTCTTGGAATTCGTACCGATTCTTTATACTTCTGCGTTAAAGAAAACAAGATTAGATGACATCATTCGCACGGTTAAGCAAGTTTATGAGGCAACCCAACGTCGTGTGCCAACAGCAAGACTGAATGAATTGCTCGTGGATGCCCAATTAATGAACCAAACTCCAGAATTTAATGGTGGGCGTTTACGTATTTATTATGGCGAGCAAGTGACCCAAAATCCTCCGACATTTGTTTTATTTTGTAACAAACCTACGTTTATGCATTTCTCATACGAAAGATTTTTAGAAAATCGATTACGTGAAAGTTTTGACTTTACAGGAACACCCATTAAAATAATTACCAGAGAACGAAAATGAAAACAAAAATAGCAATCATTGGCGCGGGCTCATGGGGTACTGCACTAGCACAAGTTTTAGCTGATAATGGTCACGAAGTTTTCATGTACGCGAAGGATCCAAAGGTTTGTAAAGAAATCAATGATCGGCATACGAATTCCACTTACTTCAAAGATGAATTTAATCTTCCAAAGTCCATTAAGGCTTCTTGCCTACTTCAAGAAGTTGTATTGAATCAAGATGTTATTTTGTTAAGTGTTCCTTCTCATGCGGTTAGAGATATGGTAAAAACAATCGCTCCTTTAATTACTGAAAAGGTATGCATCATTAATACGGCAAAAGGTTTTGATCCCTTAACCAATCAAAGACTTTCTGAAACCATTCGTAGTTTATTACCTAAAAAATTTGTCAAAGCGGTTGTTAGTCTAATCGGACCTTCACATGCAGAAGAAGTGATTGACCGTCAGCTAACGCTTGTTTCAGCCGTTTGTAAAAAAGTTGAATTTGCAGAAATGGTCTCTCAATTATTTTCAAATGAATACTTTCGTGTCTATGTTCAAAAGGATGAAATTGGTTCTGAAGTTGGATCAGCTCTTAAAAATGTAATTGCGATTGCTAGCGGTGTGGTTACCGGCCTTAATCTTGGGGACAATGCTCGTGCAGCTTTGGTCACCAGAGGCTTAGCGGAGTTAATGCAATTAGGAAAAGTGCTTGGTGGAAAATTAAAAACCCATGCCGGCCTAACAGGTTTAGGTGATCTCATTGTCACTTGCTATTCTAAACATTCACGCAACTACCAAGCAGGCATTAAAATTGGTAAAGATGACGCTGCGCAAAACTTTTTGGAAACCAATCAAGAAACCGTTGAAGGCGTTGCATTTGCGAAAATTGCGCACCAATTGGCTAAGAAATACCGATTAAAATT
>JBEDGE010000065.1:0-2507 GCA_041174805.1 Bacillota bacterium | reverse complement strand
CCTTCTCAAATGGTCATTGTCTACACCTTTTCTGGTTATATTCCAAAAGAAAAAATGGAAGATATTACAAATAAAATGAAAGACTTTGCAGCGAAGGAACATTTAATCCCTAGTGGTGATTTAAAAATTGCCCGATATAACGGTCCTTATACGTTGCCATTTTTAAGACACAATGAAATCTGGCTTAATGCGTCGCCTGCTGACAATCTGAACAAAGCCCATAAAGCGTAAATTGGTGATGATGGAGTATAAAATGATGTTGCTTTGCCATTTTGTTTTCAAATGATTGTAATGGACAATCATCTATTAAAACAATTTTTTTACATTGGGTACATACAAGTTGGTGATGGTGACTTTTTTCTTTAAGTTGATAAAGCGGTGTGGTTTCAGTTTCTAAGATGAGCTTTTCAACAATCCCAACTTTTAAGAATTGTTCAACAATGCGGAATACGGTTGAGTGAGAAATTGGTTTTGCTTTATTCTTTTTAGAAACAAGATTAAATAAACGATCAAGCGTGATGGGGTGTGTATCCTCAAGGATATGAAAAACTAGATCTCTTGCAGGGGTATTTTTTAAAGCATAATCATGAAAAAAATCTTTGTGACAGTCTACTTTTTTGTTCATACATGTTTCCTTCCTTGAATCGAGGTTATCGTCACGGTTAAGGCCCAAATAACGGTATAGGTAACAACGAGCGTGCTACCGGTTGGTAAATCAAACCAAAGTGAGATAGCAAAACCAAAAAGAAAATTAATCACTGCAAGGAGAATGCCGTAGAAAAAACTTTGCTTAAATCCAAACTTAAAATTCATCATAATCAGTGTTGGAAATAGTAAAAAACTCGACATTAACAAAGATCCCGTAGCCCGAATACCAATGATGACCAACCAAGAGGTAAGCACGGTTATCGCTAGTTGAAATCCTTTTGGCTTAAGGTGATTGACTTTCGCAAAATCACGGTCAAATGACATCGTCATTAATTCTTCAAAGAAGAAAACAAATAAAGCGGTAATAAGAATAAACAAGATAATGATCACCACCACATCCAGTTGCCTTAGTAAAAGTAAACTGCCAAATAAGAATTGTTCAATTCTAAGGTTTTGATTCGGATTGGTTGTATTGATGAGGGTTCCCAGGGCAATTGCTGAGGTGGCAATACCACCGATAATCGAATCGCTATATCCTTTATTACTTTCAACCAGTGTATGAATCGTAAAGGAAGCAAAGGTGGCGACAAGTAAGTTTAACCAAAGCGATTGTTCAAAGAAGGTAATCGATATTGCCACCGAAAAATAGGCAACATGCGAAAGACCATCGCCAATATATGCCATCTTTTTAAGGACGAGAAAATGACCAAGTGCACTGGCTAAAACGGCTACCAAGAGTCCAACGAATAGACCTCTCAAAACAAATTCATATTGAAAATAATCTAGAAATTGATTAATGGTCATGGTGATGATCTCCATGTGTATGAATAAACGGTGAAAACTCTGGATGCTCACAGAATGCATCATAACTGCCATCGAAGAGGATTTTATGTTCTAAGTAAATGACCCGTTTAATATGGCTAGAAAAACTTGGTAGGTCATGCGTAATAATGACATAAGGTGTTTTTGCACGTTTTAGTTGCGAAAGAATGTCATAGATAGAATCCTTTCGACTCACATCTAATGAACTTGTGGGTTCATCTAAAAAAACAATATCTGGTTTTTGCACCATCATTCTCGCAAATAAAACCATTTGTTTTTGACCTAATGATAATAAGGAAAAGCGATGATCTTGGAGTGGAAATAAAGAAAATTTCTTTAATGTGTTCTCAATCGCTTTTTGATCAGCATGATTCAGCCAACGAGGAAATGATTTTTTAGCGATTAAGCCTTGGCTTACCACTTCTTTTACTGTCATCGGAAATAAGCGATCTCCTAACGAAAGAACTTGTGGAAGATACCCTACTGAAAGATTTTTTTGAATTTTAACTTCACCCGCATCTGCTTTGATTAAACCTAAAATAACTCTAAGTAATGTTGTTTTTCCTGCACCATTTGCACCAATTAATGCCACTTGGTCTCCGGTTTGAAACGCTAACGAAACTTGATCAATCACTTTGATTTGATCAAAGGTGATTTCTAAATTACTGATTTCAATGAGTGATTTAATTTTCACTTTGTGCAATGGCCTCATAATTGAGTAATAGTAATTCTTGATAGGTAACATTGGCTTCAAAGTCCGTGACACTAATGGTTTCTAAAGTATAAAGTGTTGAGGTTTCTAAAGTTGGATCACTTTCTAATAAGGTTTCTGTAACGGCAGCATTATCGGTTGAAGAAACATAAAGAAGATTGGTTTCTAGCGATGACATTAGCGCTTTAAAATCAATAATCGATTGCGCTGTTGGTACCACGTCAGAGGAAAAACCAGGATAGGGTGTTAATACATGAATGTCATAGTTGACCAAATAACCAAGCGCGTTATGGCCGGCAAAAACAATATCGAGTTCCTCATCTTC
>JBEDGE010000064.1:0-8163 GCA_041174805.1 Bacillota bacterium | reverse complement strand
GTATTCTTCTTTGTTAATCGGTGCAATTAAGATAATTGAATCTACTAAAACTTCCATTTGAGCAGTGATTTCGAAGTCATAATTGTAAGTCCATTCGAGTGAATAGGGTTCACCTTCAATGTAGCCATATTCATCGGCTTCAGGGTTTTCTGGGTCATAGACTGGCAATCTAAGTTCAAAGCGATATTGATTTTCAACGTCGATATCAATCCATAAGCCTTCTAAGAGTCCAGTCATCAAGTTAATAGCAAAAGAAATTTGAAATTGATTTAATGTGATTGCCGCTAAACTTTCTTCTAGCCATTGATCTAATAACAAAATTTCTTCTTCGTTTAGTTGCTCTCTGCTGTTGGTTCCAAGATACATGTTTTCAAAGATAATCGGTAAATCTTCTTGTGTGATTTCATAACGAACAGAAAGCGTTGAACCTGTTAAGGTCTTATCTAATAAATTCAGTGAGTCGACCATTGGTAGTGAAGTTTCAATCCAAAGATCGATATTTTCTTCCGTTAATTGGGGGATGAAATTTCCAGTTGCCGTTTGTAAATCAAAAGCGGTCTTAAATTGGGTTGGAAATTCACGGTTTGCTGATGGAAATAATAATCGTGCGATGGTTGTAGCATCTTCAGAGAGATCGAAATATGCTAAACCTTCTTCGAAATAAACTTTAGCGGTTTGATTTTCAACGACAACTTCATCTGTCCAATTAAAATCTTGATCCCCAAAATTATTAGACGATAATAATGCAAATCTTTCAAAATCAATATTTAATTCAGCATTACCATTTCCTGTTTCTGGAGTGTTGACAGCGAGTTCTGCATTTGCTGCAATTTGGAAAGTATTTTCAGTTTGATAGTTTGGCAATACAATTTCAGAATAAACTTCTGCATTGATATCTAATGTCGTTCTCATCGCTTCGCCAGGGTTTGTCATCATGTTTGCCAAAGAACGAAGCATGGTTCGGTTAGGTTGGTTACTGAGTTCATCAAAATTAACTTCCGAACTCGCGGTATTGGAAGGGAACGATGTGCCCCCGCAAGCGGTGAGTGCAAAGGTAGTCAATAACGTTGTTAATAGCTTTGTTTTTTCCATATCATTTCTCTGTAATTAAACTTTATCACAAACTTATAAAATTAATGCTTAGATGCTTGAATTGAATGAGGTAAAATATAAAAGTATATGAAAACAAATGGTTTTGGTGTTTCTCATGCAAAAATCATCCTTATTGGTGAACATGCGGTTGTTTATGGTCATCCTGGGATTGCAATGCCCTTTTTACCATTAGAAACAAAAGTTAAAGTTTCTATAAATGACGAAGATTTTTTATCTTCAAGTTTGTTCAAAGGTTCGATGAGCAATTTACCCCAAGAACTTTTATTCATTAAATTTATGGTGGATGAACTTCGGACGTCTTTACATTATGGACCCGTGATGGTTGAGATTGATAATAATATTCCTAATTCTGCCGGTATGGGAAGTAGTGCCGCGATTAGTGGCGCACTTGTTCAAGCTTTATATCATCTTTCGGAAAGCCCATTAACACCAAAACTACGTTTTGAAAAAACGCAACTTGCTGAAAAACTAGTTCATGGATCTGCTAGTGGTATTGATGCGTTAACGACGACAAGTGAAAACGCTTGGTATTTCATTAAAGGAAAAGAACCTGAACAATTAAATATTAAATTACCCGGATATTTAGTTGTGGCAAATACGGGTGTCAAAGGTAGTACAAAAGAAGCGGTTGGAAAAGTTGCAAAACTATTCACTCGAAACCTTGCTCAAGGACACCTTGAATCTTTAGGATTGATGGCGATATTGGTCAAGGAAGCGATTGAAAAATCAAGCCTGGAAGAAATTGCAAAATATATGAATCAAGCTCATTTTCATTTACAAGAGCTTGGGGTTTCTCATCCTAAATTGGATTTGATGGTAGAAGAAGCTCTACAACTCGGGGCTTTAGGATCTAAATTAACCGGTGGTGGGTTAGGCGGTTCGATGATTGCGTTGGTAGAATCGAAAACGATTGCCGAAAAAATCATCCAACAATTTAAGAAGAAACACACCCAAGAAGTGTGGATGATGGATCTACATGTATGAAAAAAGTCATCGCTCGATCACCGGTAAACATTGCCCTAATTAAATATTGGGGTAAAGCAAATGAACAACTTGTACTACCTACCACCACTTCGGTGTCGCTAACTTTAACAGACTTGTGGACTGAAACTACTTTTGAAGAAGGACATTTTTCTTTTGAACTCAACAATAAGCCTGCAGATTTACAAGAAACCAAACGTGTTAAAGATGTTCTTAAGCATTTTCGTGACGATCAAGTTGTGATTAAATCAAAAAATAATTTCCCTACTGCATCGGGATTGGCCTCCTCAGCTTCAGGATTTGCCGCTTTAACTGTGGGTTTGAATAAGTTTTATGACGCTAATTATACCCTCCAAGAATTAGCAACTTTAACTAGAGTTGGTTCAGGTAGTTCCTGTCGAAGTTTAGTCGATGGTTTTGCAATTTGGCATCGCAATGGCACGTTAGAATCGATAACAAATCCTTTTCAAAACTTGATGATGATTGTGGTTTTAATTTCTGAAGACAAGAAAGCTATTTCAAGTCGAGAAGCGATGAAAATAACCAAAGAAACAGCACCAACGTATGCTAGTTGGACTCAAGCAAGTGAAGAAGACTTCCAAAATATTCGAATCGCAATTAACGAAAAACAGCTTGATCGTGTTGGACAAATAATGGAGATGAATAGTCAAAGATTACATCAAGTAATGAAGGATTCGATACCATCGATTATTTATCAACAAACCAGTTCAATAGAAGTCTTAAATCTTGTTAAGAAAGCTAGAACAAAAGGCTTAATCGGTTATACCACGATGGACGCTGGACCCAACGTAAAAATCCTCATCCAACAACATCAATTAGAAGATTGGAAGCAATTACTAAAAGCAAATATTTCATATCGATTCTTAGTTTCTAGAATCGGAGGCAAGGCAGATGCCGAATAAGGTTTCATTTTTTGCTCCCGGTAAGTTATTCATTGCAGGAGAGTATGCCGTCACTGAAAATCTAGGCGAGGCTATGATTATTCCTGTTAAAAAAGGAATCAACGTAACCATTCAATCTCATGAAATTAATACCATCGTTAACCTTCAATATCCTTCAGAAAATATGACCTTTGAGGCAATTAATGAAATTAAAAATCCATATTTACGGTTGGCTTTAGAAGTCGTGCGTCAGTGGATGATGACCAAAAACATCAAATGGAAAGCAATGAAAATGACGATTGATTCAAGTTTAGTTGCAGAACACGGTAAATATGGATTAGGTAGTAGTGGAGCGGTCACCGTCGCTCTTATTGGTGCTTTATTAAAGTTTTATGCGATTGAATTTACGTCACTTCAACTTTATAAACTCGCAGTGATTGCCACAATTCAAAACTTTCAAGACACATCGTTTGGCGACATTGCATGTAGTAGTTTTAATCAACCCATTCATTATCGAAAATTCTCTAAAACAATGGTGCCCTTAATTAAGACCTTGCACGTCGATAAGTTAATGCAAATAGAATGGGAAGGCTTAATAATTCAACCCTTTGCTCCGCAAATGGAGACACCTTTGGTTGTGTACTCAGGCTCATCTGCAAATTCTCACCAAATGGTGAATAAAGTAAAACCCTTCATAAACAAAGCATGGATAGAAGAAAGTAATACATTAGTCCAACAAATGTTAAAGGAATATAAATCCGACATTATCTCGAAACTTCATCAGCATCTCTTAACGTTATCTAAGTTAGCAGAAACCGAGTTCGTCACCCCTAGCATGCAAAAGATATTTGACGTTTCCTCAGAATTAGGAGGCGTTGGAAAGATGTCTGGAGCGGGTGGGGGAGACTCAGTGTTAGTGTTTTTACCTAAAAATCAACAACAAAAATTTAAAACAAAAATGAAAGCACTTAAGTTTTTAGTTCTTTCCGATATAATTTGACTATGAATCGAAAAGATGATCACATCCAATACGCTTATGCCCAACCAAGCAAAATAAATGATTTTGATTTAATTAAATTTGTTCATCACGCCTTTCCTGAAATCAATGAAGCTGATATTGATTTATCCGTTTCCATATTTCAAAAGCGTTTTCCCTTACCCTTTTATATCAATGCGATGACGGGTGGGAGTGAACAAGCAAAAACTTTAAATGAACGCTTTGCGATGCTTGCAAAGCATTTTAACATTCCTCTTGCAACGGGATCTGTGAGTGCTGCAATTAAAAATCCATCCTTAATAGAGACGTTTACGGTGATTCGTAAAGTCAATCCAGATGGCTTTGTGATTGCCAATGTCGGTGCAGGTCAAACAGTTGAAAACGCAAAAAAAGCGATTCAATTACTCAATGCAAACGCCCTGCAAATCCATGTGAATGCTGTGCAAGAAGTGGTGATGCCAGAAGGTGATCGTGATTTTGCTGGTTGGTTATCGTCGATCCAAAAAATTAAAGAACAAATTTCCATTCCTTTGATTGTTAAAGAAGTTGGTTTTGGGATGAGCAAAAAAACAATTAGTCAACTAATGAAAATTGGTGTCGATATGATTGATATGGCTGGCCAAGGTGGAACCAATTTTGCAGTTATCGAAAATCAACGTCGAACCCAAAAGCTGAATAGTTTTGATGATTGGGGTATTTCTACGGTACAGTCATTAATCAATGCTAAGGCTTATCCTCAAGCACAGATCATTGCAAGTGGTGGTATTCGCAACCCATTAGATGTGGTAAAAAGTTTAGCACTAAGAGCAAAAATTGTTGGCTTGTCTGGATATTTTTTACATCTTGTTAAGGATTATACGCATGAACAAGCGATTGAAAAGTTAAATCAATTTATCGAAGAAATAAAAATGATTATGCTCGTCTTGGGTAAGAAAAACATTGTTAGTCTAAAAGAAGCTGATTTAATCGTGCCATCATCCCTCTCACAATCCATATGAAAACACTGATTGAAGAATCCTTGGTACGTTATTTTAATCAATTACCATCTTCAACATTAAAAGAAGCTGGACTTTATGCTGTAAAAGCTGGTGGTAAAAGATTTAGACCTTTGGTAGTTCTTTCACTGATTGAAAGTTATGGCGTTGATTCAACACCTTATATTGATGTGGCAACGAGCATCGAAATGATTCATCTTTATTCTTTAATTCATGATGATTTACCAGCGATGGATGATGATGTTTTTCGACACGGTGTTCCAACCATTCACAAAAAATTTGATGAGGCAACTGCCATTCTTTTAGGTGATGGTTTATTAACCAATGCTTTTGAACGCGTAACGGATTCTAAAGAAATTCAAGATCACACAAAGGTTAAAATCATTCAACTTCTTGCCACAAGGGCTGGCCTTAACGGTATGGTTTATGGCCAACTTCTAGACATTGAAGCCGAAGGTAAAAAGGCAAATGTCGAACATTTAACATTGATAAGTCGTCACAAAACCGGCAAGCTCTTAGAAGCATCTTTCCGGATGGGGGCAATCATTGCCTCACCAAAAGATGAAGATCGATGGGGTCAAATTGGACTTAATCTCGGTTTAATGTTTCAAATCCAAGACGATGTCCTCGAAATCACTGCCACGGAAGCGGAACTGCAAAAATCAAAATCGGATGTAGTTTTAAACAAGGCAACCTTCGTCAGTCAATTAGGTTTAAGCAAAGCCAAGGACATGATTCAATCGCTTTACCAACAAGTCCAAAAAGATTTAAAAGAACTAAAATTAAAAAAACCAACCATCATCGAATTAATTAATAAGATTTATGACCGCCGTTATTAACGTCATAAATGAATTCGGTTTTACCTTTAAAAATACGATCAAAATTTAGTTTTGTCTTTTGAAGAATAATATTATCTTGCGGAATCAAAGGGTGTTGTTGTAACCAAATTTTTAATTGATCCACTAAGTTTGCATTTGGAACAACCGCATAGTGTAAATAAGTGAAAGGAATGATAAAAGCATTCCGTTTTAAATCTTCGTTTCCAGGTTTGTCTAAAATGCTCTGGATCTGTGTTTGATTTAAACCTTGTAACCAATCCTTGATTTCATTTTCGCGATATTCAAAAATAACTTCAGATAAAAAGCACTGCATCAGCATCATCGCTTCATCCGATTCAAGAGGGTGTAATTTAGGATCCATAAAGATTTAAAATAAATTTAGCTCCTATCTCTATTGTATCGAGGAAGTTTTCATTTGTAACATCGAAGACACGATAATAATAAGTTTTTTCAGAGGTTGTAGGAAATTTGTAGTCATCATACATTTTTTTGAGCGCGCCAGCATCAATTTGTTTCCATTTTCTCTTTTCATTTCTTTCCTTGATTACTTGATAATCAGGTTTGATAAAGGCAAAGTAAAGCACTGGTACTTTTGGGAATTGAAGTAATAGTTTACCTCTATATTCGGGATTAATAAGCGTTGCATCGAAGGCTACGACATTACCGGCACTCAAAGCTGCTCTAGCACGTTGATAGGCTAATTCCCAAACAAGAGATTCCATTTCTGGTCGAAATTGATAATCTCGTGATAGTTCAAAACGAATCTCATCGGTCGAAATGATGACCATGCTGTTTATTTGTTTTTTAAGACCGCCAATGAAGGTTGATTTACCCGACAATGGCGGACCAGAAAAGATACATAAAATTCCCTGGCGCATACTTTAATTATAATTTGATGGTTTTTGAAGAAGCTTTTTCTAAGCGATTCATTAACGCAGTTCCAATTCCTTTTGTTGAAAAGGTATGGGTATAGATGGTTTTAATCTTTAAATCATCTAACGTTCTTAATGTTCGATATAAGGCTCTTGCAATGGTTTCTAATGTCGATTGAGGACCTAATGCAAAGGTATTCATCGTTAAAGATTGTAATTGACCACAAACCTCATTACTACCCATGAATACAGCTTCAGGATCCTTTACTTTTTTTAAAAATTTGACAATTTCATCAGCAGTTCCATCTAAAATAACGACATCTCCAAATGGTTTGTAATGTTGATATTTCATTCCAGGTGATTTGGGAGCTTTATCTACTTTGCTAGAAGAAATCACAACCATCCCCAAGACATTTTCAATTGCCTCAACACTCACTGCACCAGGTCTTAAAATGGTGGGAATTTTTGCTGTTAAATCAATCACGGTAGATTCGATACCATACTCAGGAATACCCCCATCTACAAAGACCGCAACCTTCCCAAAAAAATCACGATACACTGCTTCAAAAGTTGTACCGGATGGTTTGCCAGATAGATTTGCACTTGGTGCACATAACGGAACGCCGGCGGCCTTGATGACTTCTCGAGCTAGAGAATCTTTTGGCATACGAACCGCAACCGTAGGCAAATTAGCGGTAATCAAATCTGGAACTGATTTTGATTTTGGTAAGACTAATGTTAGTGCTCCTGGCCAAAACGCAGTGATGAGTTTCTTTGCGTTTGCATTTACTTCCGTAACCAGAGAATCTAATTGGGCTAAATCGGCGATATGGATAATCAAAGGATTGTCTTGAGGTCGACCTTTTGTTGTAAAAATCTTTTTTACAGCGATTTCATCGTAGATAGAGGCACCCAAGCCATAAACTGTTTCCGTTGGAAAAACAATTAAATCGTGATTTTCGATAGCTTTTTTGATTAAATTTTCTTCTAGTAAAGGGTGTTTGATAATCGTTGATTTCATAGCCATATTCTACCATTAATACTCGTTCCATAGTAAGATAGTGTGGTAAATGAAAGAACTCAAACGCATCCTTTTACTTGATCCTTCAATCGCCACATTCAATGTCGGTGATAAAATTATTTCTCAATCGGTAAGAGAGCACTTAAAACCCTTGATTGATTTCAGTTTTGTCATTGAAGCTTCAACCCATTTACCGGTGACGATGTACCTTAAAAATATTTTTTATAGTTATGATTTTGATTATCGTTTTGTATGTGGATCTAATCTCATTCGTGGCAAAATGAATCGCATTATTAAATTATGGGATATTAATCTTAGGTCTGCGAGTATCGTTTCTCCATTAATTTTAGTGGGAGTTGGTTGGTGGAAAAAGGGCGACCTACCTAATCAATATTCAAAGTTACTCTACAATCGATTGTTAGATAAAAAAATGCTTCACTCTG
>JBEDGE010000063.1:0-8535 GCA_041174805.1 Bacillota bacterium | reverse complement strand
ATTTTACGGAAAGTTTAATTCAAGATTTAATCAAAAAAGATATAAGTTTTATTGATGTTACACTTCAAATTGGATTAGGGACCTTTAAACCTGTTAAAGTAGATAAAACCGAAGACCATATCATGCACGAAGAACGATATGAAATCAGTGAAAAAGCTTCAGCACTTTTGAATTCGGCAAAGGCAAAATCTCAAAGATTGATTGCCGTTGGTACGACTGCAACACGCACGTTAGAAGCAAATTGGCAAAAATATGGGAAATTTGAAGCGGAAAAAGCCAAAACAAACATTTTTATTACCCCTGGTTATACTTTTAAGACGATTGATGGATTAATTACTAACTTCCACCTTCCTAAATCCACTCTGGTCATGATGGTTTCGGCTTTAATAGGCCGAGAAGAACTATTGAGAGTTTACCAAGAAGCGATCCAACAAAAATACCGCTTTTTTAGTTTCGGCGACGCCATGTTAATTCTTTAAAAAAATCCATCGGAAGAAAGTGTTGACATATCCGATAACCAAGGGTAAAATCATTTTTGTGTCTTGGCGTTGAAGTGCGAGGTTGCTGACACACCCACAGGCGTTGTCATGAATGGGTGTCAGGGAATTCGCATGGAGCTTAAGAAATACACTGTGAAGATTCATCAAAAGGAGGAAAGAATTCATGGCTAAATCAAAGAAGATTCGCGTCCGTCTGAAAGCTTATGAACACAAGATGTTAGATCTTAGTGTACAAAAGTTAGTTGCAGCGGTTCGCAAAACTGGAGCAACGGTTGTTGGTCCAATCCCGTTACCAACGGAAAAAGAAGTGTACACCGTTTTACGAGCGGTTCATAAATATAAGGATGCTCGTGAACAATTTGAAATTCGCACGCACAAGCGTTTGATCGATATTACTGATCACAACAAAGCAACTGTCGATACGTTACGTCAATTGGACTTACCAAATGGTGTTGACATCGACATTAAGCTTTAAGATAGGAGGCCAACATGAAAGCATTATTCGGAAGAAAAATGGGCATGACCCAAGTGTTTGCTGAAGATGGCACGACCTATCCAGTAACAGTTATTGAAGTATTACCTAACACCATCACTGCAATCAAGAATAAAGAAAAAGATGGATATGTATCTGTCCAAATCGGATATTTAGATGCTGTTGAAAAGCGTTTAAATAAACCATCACTTGGCGTTTACAAAAAAGTAAATGTTACGCCTAAACAACAATTAGCTGAATTATTAATCTCAGATGTTGCCAATTTAAAGGTTGGTGACAATCTTGATGTAACGCAATTCAAGACTGGTGATGTTGTTGATGTCATCGGCACATCAAAGGGTAAAGGATTCTCTGGTACTGTTAAGCGTTATCACCACACGATCTCACCTAAATCACACGGGGCTTCATGGCCTCACCGTGGTGCGGGTTCGATGGCAACCGTTGGTCGTACAAACAACCGTATTCACCCAGGAAAAACGATGGCCGGTCATCATGGTAAAAAACAAGCAACCATTTTGAACTTACTTGTTGTCGGTGTTGATAAAGCCAAGAATGCCTTACTTGTTCGCGGCGGTATTCCAGGACCTAATTTAGGTTATGTGATGATTCGCACTGCGATTAAAACTCAATTAGGTCAACCACTCGTTGCAAAACCCTTGATTAACCGTCAAGCGGTTGCGAAGTAAAGGAGGCACAAGGATATGGCAAAGAAAAAAGATCAAAACTTAACCATCGACGTGCTTTCATTGGCGGGAAGCAAAGTTACGGATCTCACTTTAAATGGTGAAGTATTCTCGATTGCTCCTCACACGCAAACGATGTTTGACGCAATGCAAGTTGCACTCGCGAATGCTCGTCAAAGTAATGCAAAAACCAAAACCAAGAGTGAAGTTGCTGGTTCTGGTATTAAACCTTGGAAACAAAAAGGTACAGGCCGCGCCCGTGCTGGTATGAAACGTTCTCCAGTCTGGGTTGGTGGTGGGATTACCTTTGGTCCAACAGGCAAAGAAAATCACTCCATTGCTCAAAACAAAAAGCAATATCGCCTAGCCTTCCGTTCCGCACTTTCTGAAAAATTTTTAGAAAAGAAATTATTGGTCGTCGAAGATCTTGCATTCAAAAATGCAAAAACTAAAAATGCTTTAGATGCAATGAAGGCTTTAAAAGTTGCTGGTAAGGTCTTATTAGTGGGCGAAACATCCAATGAAAATGTGGCATTAGCAGTGAGAAATTTATCCAAAGTCAATTACGTCACACGTCAACAACTTTCCGCTGTTGATGTGATGAATGCTGATTTTGTGGTTATTGCAAAACCTGCAGTGACTAAGATTGAGGAGGTACTTCAATAATGGCACGCACTAAAAAAGTTGCTGCTGAAGCAACAGAAGCGAAAGTCGTAGAAACAACGCCGGTTGTTGAAACGAAGCCAGCAAAAAAAGCTGCACCAAAAACTAAACCAACTGAGAAAGTTGAAAAAGTAAAAGCCGTTAAAACTGAAAAGGTTGAGCAACCTGTAACAGTTACATCAAAAGCAGCTTTATCTAGTTTTTCAGCAATCATTCGTCCACTCATCACTGAAAAGTCGATGAAGGGCATTGAAAAACAACAAAAAGTAACCGTTGAAGTCGATGGACGTGCTAATAAAACACAAGTCAAGTTAGCATTTGAAGCCACTTATAAAGTCAAGGTCAAGAAAGTGAACATCGTCAATGTTCGCCCAAAATATACACGCCGTGGTCAATATCCTGGAACCATTTCTGGTTTCAAAAAAGCTATTGTCACTTTAGTGAGTGGCCAAGGCTTGGATTTATTCAAGGAATAGGGAGGTAAATACACATGGCTATTCGTTCTTATCGTCCTTATACGCCTTCACGTCGTGAAATGACAAACACGACTTTTGAAGAAATTACCACACGCACACCATTAAAGAGTCTTTTAACCAAAAAGATGAATACTGGTGGTCGCAACAATCAAGGTGTCATTACCACTCGCCATATTGGTGGCGGTAATAAACGTCGCTATCGCCTTATCGATTTCCGTCGTGATAAAGATGGAGTCGTTGGTACGATTGCCACGATTGAATATGATCCATTCCGCAATGCTTATATTTCATTAGTTAATTATGCTGATGGTGAAAAACGTTACATCTTATCACCAAAAGAATTACCGGTTGGAAGCAAAATCATTTCTGGTGAACAAGTCGATATTAAAACTGGTAATGCAATGCCTCTAGCAAAAATTCCTGAAGGTACTTTTGTTCATAACGTTGAACTCACTCCTGGACGCGGCGGTCAAATGGCTCGCGCTGCAGGAAGCTCAGTACAAATTTTAGGTCAAGAAGGTAAATACGTCACCTTACGTTTAACCAGTGGTGAAGTTCGTAAAGTGCTTGGCACTTGCCGTGCCACCATCGGTGTCGTTGGTAATGAAGAATACAACTTGATTAACTTTGGTAAAGCAGGTAAATCACGATGGTTAAATATTCGTCCGGCTGTCGCTGGTTCGCGTATGAACCCAACCGATCACCCTCATGGTGGTGGTAGTGGTAAGACGCCAATCGGTCGCGATGCACCAAGAACTCCTTGGGGCAAACGGTCTCAAGGTGTGAAGACGCGTAAACTCAAAAAAGCATCTTCCAGATTGATTATCCGTCGCATTAACGATAAATAAAGGGAGGCAACATCATGTCACGAAGCATTAAAAAAGGTCCATTCTATGATGAATTCTTGATGAAAAGAATCAAGAAATTAAATCTTGCCAAGAAAAAAGAAATCATCAAGACTTGGTCACGTCGTTCCACGATTATGCCAGAATTTATCGAACATACTTTTGCAGTTTATAACGGCAAAGAACATATCACGGTTTATGTAACCGAAGATATGGTCGGCCATAAATTAGGTGAATTTTCACCAACACGCAACTTTAAAGGTCATACAGGTCACACCGCAGAAGACAAAGCTGCTTCAACAGGTGGTGCCGCTCCTGCCGCTGCGCCAGCTGCTGGTGCTAAACCTGCTGCCGCTGCGCCAGCTGCTGCTGCTAAACCTGCTGCCGCTCCTGCTGCTCCTGCAAAACCTGCAGCGAAGCCTGCTGGTAAATAGGAGGTAATGCATGAAACAAGATTTTGCAAAAGCGATTGCCTATAACGTTAAGGTCACCCCACGTAAAGCAAAACTCGTGGTTGATCTCGTTCGTGGTAAATCCGTTTCCGAAGCGTTAGCAATCCTTGCTAACGTGAATCGTAAAGCGAGTTCAGATGTGATTAAAATCATTAAATCTGCCTCTAGCAATGCGGTTAAAAATCACCAAATGACTGAAGCCAACTTAGTGGTTGCTGAAATTGCTGCTAACGAAGGTAAACGCGATAAGCGCTTTATGCCACGGGCAAAAGGTTCAGCCTCAAGCATCATTAAGCGCAAGACCAACTTATTCTGCGTCGTCAAAGAAAGAGCAGGTATGTAAAGGTTATGGGTCACAAAATTAATCCAGTCGGTTTCCGCGTCGGCGTTGGCCGAGGATGGAATTCAAGATGGTATGCCAATAAGAAAGATTTTTCAACGTATCTTTTAGAAGATGTCGCCATTCGTCGATATCTCGATAAAGAATTGAAAGAAGCTCTTATTTCTCATATTGATATTGAAAGACAAAAAACAGACAAAGGCACGAATGTTACGGTTATTTCACACGTGGCTCGTCCAGGTGTGGTGATCGGACAAGATGGCGCAAATGTTAATCGTTTAACCAAGCACTTACAAAAAATCGTGAAATCTGGCAACTTCAAACTTGATGTTGTAGAAGTCAAAGCTCCAGATTTAGACGCAAGACTTGTTGCCTTAAGTATCGCCAAAGAATTAGAGCAACGTGCTTCCTTTAGAACCGCACAAAAGAAGGCGATTCAACGTGTTAAAAAAGCTGGTGCAAAAGGTGTTAAAACCTTGGTTACTGGTCGTTTAGGTGGGGCTGAAATTGCTCGTGGTGAAGGTTATCACGAAGGTATCATCCCATTACACACCCTTCGTTCTGATATTGATTTTGCAAAAGTTGAAGCCCACACGACCTATGGTCGATTAGGTGTCAAAGTATGGATTTGCCGTGGCGATTATGACACCACTGCTCAAGCGAATAACGGTCAAGAAAAAGAATTGATCGATGAACCAGAAGCAGTCAATCCTGCAGAAGGAGAATAAACGATGTTACAACCAAAACGCGTTAAATATCGTCGTCCACACTCCCTCCGATGGGAAGGTTTATCAAAAGCTGGTAACACTGTTGCTTTTGGTGATTATGGATTACAAGCAACGGAAGGAAATTATGTTTCTGACCGACAAATCGAAGCGGCACGTGTTGTCTTAAATAACTTCACAAAACGGACTGGTAAAGTTTGGATTCGGATATTCCCACACATGGCGAAAACCAAAAAGCCAGCTGAAGTGCGAATGGGTTCCGGTAAAGGTGCTCCAGAATTCTGGGTTGCTGTTGTCAAAAAGAATCGTGTAATGTTTGAAATTGGTGGCGTCGATGCTAAAGAAGCACAAGAAGCATTACGCTTAGCTGGTTATAAATTACCAGTTAAAACCAAAGTCATTAAAAAAGAAGGAGGTAAATAATTGTGTTATCACTTAAAGATATCCGTGACATGAAAACGGAAGAACTCAATGCAAAAATTTACACTCTCAAGGAAGAACTCTTTAACCTACGTCGTCAACAAGCGGTTGGCCAACTGAAGAATGGCAAAAACTTAACTAGCATTCGCAAGGATATCGCTCGTATTTATACAGTGATCCGCGAACGCGAATTAGGTCTTAAATAAGGAGGCAACCACTTATGGAACGTGGCAATCGCCGACAATTTACTGGCACTGTGGTCACCAACAAGAACGATAAAACAATCGCTGTTTTAATCGTTAGTAAAAAACCACATCCTAAATATCAAAAGTTAGTCACCATCTCGAAAAAATTCTTTGCTCATGATGAAAAGAATGAAGCAAAAATTGGCGATACGGTGACGATCGTCGAAACTAGACCTTTATCAAGAACCAAACGTTTTCGCTTGGTCTCCATTGATAAACGCGGCTTTCAAAAAGTTGAATTGAAGGAGGATGTAACCAATGGTTCAAAAGGAAACTAATTTAGTCGTTGCCGATAACTCCGGCGCTAAATCGGTTAGAATTTTCCAATTATTTGGTGGATCTTTCCGTGGTACCTCAAGTATTGGTGACATCGTCATGTGCGCTGTTAAAGTTGCAATTGTCGATGGCAAAGTTAAAAAAGGTGACATCGTTAAGGGCGTCATCGTTCGTACCAAAAAAGCGATTCATCGTCCTGATGGTACCTCCATTTCTTTTGATGATAACGCGATCGTTTTAATCAATGATGATGGCACACCAAAAGGCACCCGTGTCTTTGGTCCGGTTGCTAGAGAATTACGTGATTTAGGTGAAGGATTTATGAAAATTATTTCCTTGGCACCGGAAGTCTTATAAGGAGTAATGATATGGCAACCCAATTAAAAAAAGGTGACAAAGTCATCATTATTGCTGGAAAAGATAAAGGCAAGACAGGGGCAATTCAAAAGATTGATCGCCACAACCACCGCGTCGTCGTTGAAGGTATTAATGTTCGCAAGAAACATCAAAAGCCAAAACAAAACAATCCTGAAGGTGCCATTCTTGATATCTATGCGCCGATTCACTTATCAAACGTTGCATTAATCGATCCAAAATCTAAGAAAGCAACACGATTCAAAGTCAGCGTTGTCAAAGATAAAAAAGTTCGTCTCGCGGTTAAATCCGGCGCGACGATTGAATAAGGAGGGGCATTAACATGGCAGAAGAAAAGAAAGTTAAACCCGCCACGGAAACCCCAGAAGCGGATGCAGCAAAAAAGGTTCGTAAACCAAAAGTAACCGCGGAAGCAACAACTGAAAAATCAGTTGTAGCCACTCCAGTTAAGGCAGCAGAACCTAAAGCTGTTGCAGCAAAACCTGAAGTTAAAAAAGAACCTGCAACCAAAGAAGCACCGGTGAAAACCAAAGCTCAACCTGCAGTCAAATTAACGTCTCGTTTACAAACCAAGTATGTTAAGGAAATTCGTCCTTCCCTTTTTAAATCTTTGAAATTGGGTTCCATCATGGAAGTTCCAAAGGTGGAAAAAATTGTCGTTAACGTTGGTGTTGGTGATGCCACTGGAAACTCTAAATTATTAGAAGAATCAGTGAAAGAATTGACAGATATCACCGGTCAAAAACCTGTAATCACCAAATCTAAAAAATCAATTGCCACCTTTAAACTTAGAGAAAATCAAGCGATTGGTACCAAAGTCACCTTACGCGGTGTCAAAATGTATCAATTCCTAGATAAACTCGTTTCCGTTGCCCTTCCACGTGTTCGTGACTTCCGTGGCGTTTCTCGAAATAGTTTTGATGGTCGCGGCAATTATACGTTAGGGATTAAAGAACAATTAATTTTCCCTGAAATTAATTTTGATCGCGTCAATAAGGTTCGTGGGATGGACATCGTCATTGTCACCACTGCACAAAATGATGAGCAAGCCTATGCTTTATTACTAGCATTAGGCATGCCATTCAACCGGTAAGGAGCATTATGGCAAAAACTTCGACAAAATTACGTCAATTAAGAAAACCTAAGTTTGCTGTTAGAGCTTATACGCGTTGCCAACGATGCGGTCGTCCACGCGCTGTGCTTCAAAAGTTTAAAGTCTGCCGGATTTGTCTCCGGGAACTCGCCCACCGTGGTGAAATTCCAGGGATGAAAAAGGCAAGTTGGTAAGGAGGAAAAAAGTTATGTCATTTACCGATCCAATTGCCGACATGCTTACCAGAATTCGTAACGCTAACTTATTAAAACAAGAAGCGGTGACGATGCCAAGTAGTGGTTTAAAAGTTCGCTTAGCTGCGATTTTAAAAGATGAAGGTTTTATCAATGGCTTTGAAGTCATTGGTGATGCTAAAAAGCAAATCGTCATCTCACTTAAATATGCCAATGGCGGAAGTATTCGCGTTATCAATGGCATTCGCCGTATCTCAAAACCTGGGTTACGTGTGACGGCTCCCGTTGATAAATTACCACGCGTTATTCGTGGTTTGGGTGTGGCTATTATTTCCACTTCCCAAGGCATTATGACGGATGCAAAAGCAAGAGAAAAAGGCTTAGGCGGCGAAGTGCTAGCCTATGTTTGGTAGGAGGATAACGTATGTCACGAGTTGGTAATAAACCGATTAATCTTCCTACGAACGTTAAAGTTGCGATCAAAGATCTGACTGTTAATTTCGAAGGTCCTAAAGGTAAATTAACCTTAACCTTACCCAAAGGTTTTACCTTAAAACAAGAAGGTACAACCCTCCTTCTCGTCCGTCCTAACGATACAGATGAAGTGAAAAAAATCCATGGTACCAATCGTGCATTACTTGCGAATGCCGTAACGGGTGTCTCGGTTGGATTTAAAGAAGAACTTGATTTAGTGGGGATTGGTTTCCGCGCTGCGATGAAAGGCGCCAATTTAGAAATGTCGATTGGTTTCTCTC
>JBEDGE010000062.1:0-5778 GCA_041174805.1 Bacillota bacterium | reverse complement strand
GCTTTTATATTATAGCGATAGTTAAGATAAACTTGCAAGAATTTTTCTTTTTGGCATACAAAATATCCCGAAAAAAACTCTTGAAATATTCTATAAATATTCTTCTTTAAATGTTATGATATACACAGGTCTAAACATCATCCGTGGAGGGTTTGCAATGAAAAAATTTATTCGCCTTTTGGGGTTTGCGCTTTTGATGGTGCTAATCGCATTTGTCGGACTCATTGCATACCAAGTTAATTTTGATTTCAATGCTGTTTTAAGCTACTTCATCACCATTGGTATTTCAGTCGTGGCCCCCCTGATTAACTTTAGTCAAATAACGCTGTTTTTTGCTTTAACCGTTGGTGGGTCCGCTTTGTATGTGACCTTCATGGTGATTCTATTTGCTTCATTGTTAAGAAAGCTCAAAATTATTAGCGCCTTAATGACTTTACTGGGTTTGACAGTTACTTTAAGTTTTGCCCTTTTAACAATTAACGGTTATTTCCCCGATGCAACGTCTCTTGAAAATCTTGGAGATCCCTCTAATTTTATTGAAATCTTATTGATTCCAATCCAAAATCCTAATCCTGGTCTTCGAGCATCTGCATATTCTGGATTAGTCGTCAGTATCGTTTTTTTCACCTTGATGTTTGTAATCATGAACGTAATTGAGCTCTTTCGACACCCTTTTACAAAGCAAACGAGCCAAGTCATACCTTTAATGAAAGAGGAAACCGTGATTGCTCAAGAACTATCAAAGTTCGTGATTCCAAGCCAAATTCGTTTACCTCAAACAGAAGTACCACTTCAAAATCAACAATCTCAACCAAGCAATCATGTACTACCAACTGAATCACAATCCTTGTTAGAGCAAACCCCTATTGTCGTTTTACCACAAGCGCCAGTTTTACCTGAAAAACAAGACATCGTTAAGGCCCGGCAAACTGTTTTACAAATTAAAGAAAGAATTCGCAGTCAAATTCGTTTGCAACTTTTGGAAGCAAAACAGCTTGTTTCAAATGCAAGTAACAACACCAATATAACCATTCCTACTCCAGCACCAATTAGTCAACCGACCGCAGAACCTTTACTTTCGCAAGCAACCGCACCAGAAACTACCGTCAATGAGTTGTCTCAAGTCCAAATTCAAGAAAAAGTCAATAAGGCCATTGCTGCTGAAATAGCTCAATTGGAACCTAAAACAAAGGATCAAGTTAACACACTCATTAATGAAGAGCTCATTAAATACGATTCTTTGAATCGCGAAGTGATGGAAAGTCTAGTTTCAGAAAAAATAGAGCAAATTGTAACCACGAGTTTTGAACAATTTAAACAAGATATGGAAGCGATGGTTTCGAAATCTATTCAAGCATTAGAAACCCCACCAAAACAAGTGGAGCAAAACCAAACACCTTCTTTGTCGCAAGAAAAAGATATTGAAGCGCAAGTTCAGCAAATTTTGCGCAATTCAGATCTTTCCAAAAAAGTTGAAAGCATTGAAACTTCCATCTTACAAACTCAACATTCTCAAACGGTTCATTCTGCTCCTGAAATAACTATTCCAGTCGTTGAAACATTGATTGGAAAGCAAATCAATCCATTCATTCCTCTCTTGGATAAAGTTAATTTATTACAGCAGCAATTAGACCAATTGACTCAATCCATTAGTCATTTAGAAACAATCCCATTTGTGAAACAAGAAGTCTATGACATACAAGCTGAACAGCTTAAACAAAGTCAACAACGTTTAATTCAACTTCAACAAGATCTCATTGCTTCAAAAGGAACTTTAGATCAATTTCAAATCGAAACACTTTCAAGATCTAATACCATACAAGAAAAGATTGCTGCCTTGGAAATTAAGCAACTTCAAAAAGCTCCGCTTACTGAAGTAATCGATGAAAATGCATTCGTTTCTCTTGTGAAGAAACACCAAAGCATCCTCCAACCTGAATTACCGCTTGATGTTGTAAAGAGTTTAATTTCAAATGAAATCAAGAAACAAATCGTACAGACCCCAACCTTGTCTAAAGATGAAGTGAAGAAGATGATTGAAGAAGCAATCAAAGCTATACCTTTAACCAATGTAACCACTCCAGCGATTGATGAAAGTAAGCTTGCGGATCGAGTGCAAGCGAAGTTACCCAAGACCTTAACAGAATCGGATGTTCAAACGATTGTCAAATCAACCATCCCAACTCAACCAACGTTGAATGAAGGTTTAGTGTTAGGTTTAATTTCAAATGAAATCAAGAAACAAATCGTACAGACCCCCGCATTATCTAAAGATGAAGTGAAGAAGATGATTGAAGAAGCAATTGATAAATTACCTTTGACTAATATAGTTCCAGGTAAAGCTATCGTTAGCCAAAATGATCAACCAGCTTCCGCTTCTTCAACCATTCCTTTTGACATGATCGTTCCTGTGATCAAAAAGAAAAATGCTCGTGCTCCAGAAAATGAAAAACGTGCTGAACAATTTAAATCAGTGATGACTCCTGATTTAGGGATTACTAGAACGGGTAAAAAGAAAATCATACGCATCCCATTTCAAGAACGTATGGCGAAAGCAGATCCGATGATACTTGGTCATTATGATGAACTTAAAAATTACATTCTCAGTTATCAGGTTAAGTCGAGAATTTCCAACACAGGTGATATGTTTAGATTACATAAAGAAGAATTCGTAAAGATTACGATTGCTGGCAAAAGTTTGAAACTATATATGGCCTTGAATCCCGAAGATTATAAAGATAGTCCTATTCCAGTCGATGATGCCTCTGATAAGAAGATCTATAAACAAATTCCATTAGTGTTCAAGGTTAAGTCAGACTTATCATTAAAACGAGCCAAGAAATTGGTGGATGATTTGATGGCAAAAAAATCATTACCTCAAAAGGAAATTCCTTTTTTACCTTGGTCCAAAGCATTTATTAAATAGGAGAACCATATGGAATTAATTTCCCGCCCAGGTTGGATTGAAGTTATATGTGGACCGATGTTTGCAGGTAAAAGTGAAGAATTGATTCGCAGAATTAAGCGTTTAGAATATGCGAAGAAAAAAACACTTGTTTTTAAACCTGGAATCGATAATCGATACTCTGCTGATGAAGTTGTGTCCCACTCTAATTTAAAAGCAAAGTCCATTTCTATTAAAGAAAGCAAAGAAATTTTGGACTATGTTGATTCATCAACTTTTGCAATTGCCGTTGATGAAGTTCAATTCCTTGATAAAGAAATTATCTATATCGCACAACGACTTGCATTAAAAGGTATCCGTGTTATTTTGGGTGGATTGGATACGGATTTCCGTGGTGAACCGTTTCCCATCACCGCTTCACTCATGACCATTGCAGAAGATGTCCTAAAGCTAACTGCTATTTGTGTTGTTTGTGGTGCCCCTGCAACGAAAACGCAACGTATTATTAATGGTAAACCCGCTCATTATGCAGATCCCATCATTAAAGTTGGGGCATCTGAAGCCTATGAACCACGTTGCCGGCATTGCCATCAAGTGACGAAGTAATTTACTGTATAATAGAATTATGTTTTCTGACCCTTGGCTGTGGTTTATTCTCATCATTATTCTTATTTTCGGTGCATATTTTTCCTTAGCGGAAACTGCTTTTGCAGCAGTTGATCCTATTCGTATCAAAGTATTATCGGAAAACTCTTCTATTGCCAAAAAAACTTTGAGATACATTGAAGAATTTGATCGTTCGGTAATCATCACCGTTATCGGTAGTAACATTACCTCCGTTCTTTTATCAACCTTATCTACGTTCTTCTTTATTCAATTATTTCAAGATGATGGGTTTGGAACCTTGATTGCAACCATAATTGCTGCCTTATTGTTCTATATTTTTTGTGACACCATCCCAAAAGTGATTGGTAGGGGTCTCCCATTGCAGTCTGCATTATTTGTGACTTTTGTTTTTGGTTTATTCAAAATTCTTTTTTACCCAATCTATATCATTTTCTTTAACTTCAATCGCTTTTTGAAACGGTTCCAAAAGAAAGACACCAATACAACGATGACAGAAGAGGATTTTTCATCCATTGTTGAAAAACAACACCAAGAAGGCACCTTGAATGAAAGTGAAGTAAAGTTAATTCAATCCGCGATTGAGTTTTCCGATACTGCTGTTAAAGATGTGTTAACACCTATCGATAAAATATTTGGAATTCCTGAGACTTTACTTCATCAGGCTGATTTAGCGGAAAAATTGATTACTTCGCCTTTTTCACGTGTTCCCATTTACCGTGAATCCCTTCAACAAATTATCGGTGTTTTGTCGATTCGAACTTATTTTCAATCCATTCAAAAACATCGACAAATTGATCCAGCAATCTTAATCAAAAAGCCATACTTCGTCTCCAGTAAAGTTACAATTGATGAATTGTTTGAAGGTTATAAAAAATATCGAACCCATGTCGCGATTGTCAAAGATCAACTAGGACAAGTGATTGGTATGGTGACGATGGAAGATGTTCTAGAAGAGATTGTTGGCCAGATGGAAGAACTTGTGAAGCATACAGGAGTGATACGTGGTTAGTCCTTGGCAATTATTGATTTCGATGATGATTGCTTTGATATTTTCGGCATTTTTTTCAGCTTCGGAAATGGCATTTACAGCTGTTAATCATGTTAAATTAAAAGGCTTGATTGACCAAGGCAATCACCAAGCGAAAAAGGCATTGGCGATTGCAGAACACTATGATCAGTATTCATCTGCTCTGTTATTTGGTAATGGGGTTGTCAATATATTTAACTCATCGGTAACAGCCTTACTATCAATTCAATACATTGCTCCCTTATTGCCAAATCCTGCTTTAGCTGCCTCTTTATCAGCGATTTTGATATTTTTTATCATCGTAGTTTTTGGTGAACTCATTCCTAAAACTTTAGGCAAGGTTTATGCCCTGCAATTGAGTTTATGGTTTGTTTATCCAGTCTTGGTGCTAAGGATTATCTTTACTCCCTTTGTTTGGTTAGTCAGTGTTATCGTCTTTCCTGTACGCATGCTTTTTGTTCAAAAACGAAAAGAAAATCGTAGTAAATATAATGATGAAGAATTAGAAACCATGGTGGACACGATTGAAGAAAAAGGTATGATCGATGAAAAGAAGGGAAATCTTCTTCGATCTGCTCTTACGTTCTCCGAAAAAAAGGCTTACGAAGTCATGACCCCACGTGTCGATATGTTTGCGTTTAATATCGAGGATGATAGTCAAAACTTACTGCTTAATCCTGATTTATTTGGATACTCTCGCATACCTGTGTATGACCAAACGTTGGATAAAATTGTTGGAATTTTACCAACTAAAAAACTCTATAAACGCTTCTTAAATCAATTACCCGTTGAATTACCTTCTATTTTAATCTCACCATTATTCGTTCCACGTAACCAACCTTTAAGTAAAATCCTTGGTTTGTTCAAAGAACAAAAACAACAAATGGCGATTGTCATTGATGAGCACGGGGGAACAGAGGGTTTGATTACTTTAGAAGATATTGTTGAGGAAATTGTTGGAGAAATATGGGATGAAACCGATGATATTTTACCTCCAATCATCAAACAAAGTGACCAAGTTTATCTTGTTGAAGGGAACTTAAATATCGAAATTTTATATAAAGAGCTCAACCTACCTTATGTTGAGACGTCGGATTATGCAACCGTTAGTGGGTGGGTTTTATCGCACTTGGGTAAGTTTGCAAGGGTAGGCGATAACTTTATGATTCAAGATTTCCAAATCGAAGTTTTAGAAGTAGAAAAATTTACGGTAGAAAAG
>JBEDGE010000061.1:0-4453 GCA_041174805.1 Bacillota bacterium | reverse complement strand
GAAGCCTTAACCGTGCGGTTAAAGGCCTATGAGGAACAAACCTTTCCATTAATCGGCTTTTATAAAGCCAAAGGGTTATTAACCCGATTCGATGGCGCGAAGCAAACGAAGGATTTATTCCAAGACGTCAAGAAATTTCTTGACCGGTTGGCATGATCATCGTTAAATCTCCGCGAGAAGTCACCATGATGCGTGAAGCTGGACGCATGGTGGCTAAGACGTTACGACATCTTGAAAGCCTCGTTAAAGTGGGTGTGACAACCCAGCAGCTTAATGACGAAGCAGAAAAGATGATTGCCAGTTTCGGAGCCAAAGCCTCTTTCAAAGGATATGGCGGTTATCCAGCGAGTATTTGTACCTCTGTCAACGATACGCTGATTCATGGTATTCCTTCTAAAAAAGAAGTACTAAAGAACGGCGATATCATCAAAATTGACATCGGTATTCAATACAATGGATACCATGCGGATGCAGCAAGAACGTATTGGGTTGGGAATGTAGACAACTCGATAAAAAAACTTGTTGAAGTCACCACCGCGAGTTTCTTTGAAGCGTTCAAGGTGATTCGTCCAGGTGTGTATGTCGGTGATCTCTCGCATACGATTCAAACGTATGTGGAAAAACACGGATACAGCTTACCTGAGGATTACACTGGACATGGAGTCGGACAAAACCTCCATGAGGACCCGCAGATTCCTAACTTCGGGCGGCCTAAAACAGGACCGATACTTAAAGCAGGAATGACGCTGGCCATTGAACCGATGGTGAATCTTGGTAAAAAAGAAACCAAGGTGCTCGCGGATGAATGGACCGTCAAGACGAAAGATGGCACATGGTGCGCTCATTATGAGAACACGATTGTCGTCACACCAACGGGTGCAGAAATACTCACCCTAGAAGATCAAGGAGGATAGACAGCATGAGTAAAGAAGATGTCATCTCCCTCGAGGCCACCGTCCTCGAAACCTTACCGAACACATCGTTCAAGGTTAAATTAGAAAACGGTTCAGTGATTCTGGCTCACGTTTCTGGTAAAATCCGTATGCACTACATTCGCATTTTACCAGGCGATAAAGTCACGGTTGAAATGTCCCCGTATGACCTAACACGCGGCCGCATCACCTATCGTCACAAATAGTGACAAGGAGAAACTATGAAAGTAAGACCATCCGTTAAGCCGATTTGCGACAAATGTAAAGTCATCAAGCGTCATGGACGCGTGATGGTGCTTTGCGAAAACCCAAAGCATAAACAACGCCAAGGATAAGGAGCACATATGGCACGTATTGTAGGTGTAGATATTCCAAATGAAAAGCGCGTCGTGATTTCACTGATGTACATTTTTGGCATCGGTAAACCACTCTCGCAAAAGATTTTGAAAGATGCAAAAGTTGATGAAAGTGTTCGCGTTAAAGATTTAACCGAAGATCAACTTGTTGCGATTCGTACGCAAGTAGCTAAGTATAAAGTTGAAGGGGATTTACGTCGTGAAATCTCACTTAACATTAAACGGTTACAAGAAATCGGTACTTATCGTGGTTCCCGTCATCGTAAAGGCATGCCTGTTCGTGGTCAACGTACCCGTACCAATGCCCGTACACGCAAAGGACCAAGAAAGACCATTGCTAATAAGAAAGAAGCCGTACAAGGTTAAAGGAGAACTGACATGGCCAACGAAAACAAAAAGCCAACTGCGCCTGCCGCAGCTGCTACCAGTGCAACTGGTGCCCCTGCCAAAGCGCCTAGAAAAAAGAAAGTTAAGCGTGCATTTACAAAGGCAATTGCCCATATTCATGCCACGTTTAACAACACCATTGTCACCATCACCGATGAACAAGGCAATGCAATTGCCTGGAGTTCTGCTGGTGCGTTAGGTTATAAGGGTGCAAGAAAAGCCACACCATTCGCCGCACAAGTTGCGGGTGAAGCCTGTGCTAAAGCTGCTTTAGAACAAGGGATTAAACAAGTGGATGTGAATGTTAAAGGTCCAGGTCCTGGTCGTGAATCTGCTGTGCGTTCACTCGCTGCTGCTGGTTTACAAATCACGATGCTGACAGACACGACACCAGTTCCGCATAACGGTTGCCGTCCACCTAAACGCCCACGTGGCTAAGCTGACTTGATCATTGGAGGATCACAAACATATGGCAAATATTGCACGTCCATTCGAAAAACCACGCTTTACAAAAAAATTATTTGATTCAACGCATCATTATGGTCGCTTCGTTTTAGAACCATTAGAAAGAGGATTTGGATTAACACTCGGTAACGCATTGCGCCGTGTTTTACTCGCTTCTTTACCAGGTGCATCCGTTTACGCAATTGAAATTGAAGGAGCGCGTCATGAGTTTTCTTCACTCGAAGGCGTGCTTGAAGATGTCACCGCGATTGTTTTAAACCTTAAGAACTTAGTGTTAAAGATTGATGCCGAAGGCACCGATTCAAAAACATTAGAACTTGATGTCAAAGGTGAAAAGACTGTTACTGCCGGTGATTTAATTCTTCCGGGTGGTGTTCAAGTGGTGAATCCTGAATTGGTCATCGCCCATGTCACCGCTAAAGGAACCCTAAAGGGAAAGTTCTACGTCCGTAATGGTCGTGGTTATGTCACCTCAGAAGGTAACAAGGCAAACCGTTACAATACGCGCTTAGGTTTAATTGCAACGGATTCAAATTATTCTCCAGTTAGCAAAGTTTCCTATACCGTGGATCCAACCCGTGTCGGTAACGATGCTCGTTATGACAAATTAACCTTAGAAATTTGGACCAATGGTTCTTTAACCCCACAAGCGGCTTTAACTTTTGCCACCCAAATCTTAATGGCTCACTTCCAAGGTTTCTTAGAATTAGAAGACACCACCACGGATGTCAATATTATGAAAGAACCAACACTTGAACCAGAAGACAAGTTCTCAAATATGACAATTGTGGACTTAGATTTATCGGTGCGTTCCTATAACTGCTTACGCCGTGCAGGGATTGAAACCGTTTATGAATTAACCCAAAAGTCAGAAGAAGAAATGATGAAAGTACGCAACCTCGGTAAAAAATCCTTGAAAGAAGTGAAAGAAAAGCTTCTCGCTCATGGATTAAAATTCCGGGATGCAGAATAAGGAGTAACCTATGCCAACCCAAGGTAGAGATAATGTACACGGTAAAGGTGGGATGCGATTTAAGGCCCCTTTTACCACAAGTAAATATGACAACCAATTACGTAATTTAGTGTCCACCTTAATCACCGACGAAAAAGTCATTGTCACCGGACAAATGGCTCAAGGGCTCGTTTCGCTTGCAGATCGTTTGATCACGTATGCTAAAAAAGGTGATTTACATCATCGCCGTTTAGCCGCAAGTGTGGTTCGCCAATATATTGCTGATGAAGCCAATGGTATGCTCGCATTAAATAAACTTTTTTCTGAATTAGGTCCACGATATGCAACCCGTAAAGGTGGTTATACTCGTAGACTCAAAATGGCCCCTAGACTTGGTGATAACGCCAAACGTGTCTTGGTGGAATTCGTTAAGTAAGAATCGAAACCTTGGGCAACCAAGGTTTTTTTCTCATGATGAAACATTGGATATTTGACCTCGATGGTACCTTACTTGATACGGCTCCTGATCTTGCTCGCGCAATTCAGGACACGCTTTTAGCTTTTAAACTTCCTTCCGTTACCTTGGAAGAAACCAAAACGTTTATTGGTGGTGGCGCTCGACAATTTGTTAAAGCTGCTTTAAAAGGCAAAGGTGATGATCCAGTATTTTTTGAAACATTTTACGCTGCTTACATGGTGCGTTATGAAGCATACCAACTGGCAAACGCACGAATCTATCCTGGGATAAAGGATGTTCTAGCGTATATTCAAAAACAAAAGATTCACGCTTATGTTTTCTCAAACAAACCGCATCATTTAACCGTGCAACTTATTCAGCATGTCTTTCCGAATATGTTTAAAGGTGTGCATGGTCATAAGCCAGGGACATTACCAAAACCTGATCGAACAATGTTTGATCAATTTGCCAAGACTCACAAGATTAATTTAAAAGAGGCAGTGATGATTGGTGATGCACCACCTGATATTTTGTTTGGTAAACAACTTGGTATTCCGATTATCGCATTGAGTTATGGATACACTGATATCAAGGTTTTAAAAAACCATCAGCCTGATATCTTAATCTCATCAGCTTTTGAGATTATTCCTTCAATCCAAGCATTAGAAAAAAGAAGATAAAAATTAGTTGTTATGAACGATCGGATTTAAACCGATCGTTTTTATTTGGATTTTAAGTATTGAATAAGTTTTATTTTTTCTTCTTGGGTAACAAATAATTTTTGGTTCATCACTTGATATTGTTTTCGACGGATCACATTCAATATTTCTCGATAGAGAACTAGACTTGCTTCTAAAGAAAACCGAATATCATGTGGGAAGAATTCAATCCATGTTTGTGCCTC
>JBEDGE010000060.1:0-3613 GCA_041174805.1 Bacillota bacterium | reverse complement strand
GTTCCCATCACAATTGCTTCAAAGAAAATCGCAGTTTGCATGGTATCGGGTAAGGATTTTTTTCGGAAGGATTGTCGTAGGTAAACATAAACGGCAATCATATAAATGAGCGCGAATACAGCAACATATTGACGTTCATTCATGTCAGAAAAGAAGAATTTATTTTCGTTTGCTAACGCTACTAAAACTGCATAGATAGCCAATGAAAAGATCGCAACAAAAGATACATCGTAATACCAGCGTTTAAATTTCATTCGTTCTTCAAAGTTGATGGCAATATACGTGATCAGGATCGTAACTACAAAGATTTGCCAACGACCATAATCAATGGTAAAACCATGCACAAGTTGGTAGGTGATTGGCGTAAATAACATAAACAAAATCAAACCTAATCCTAAAAAATGCGACCACTTCTTTTTCATATAGTTATGAATCAGTGAAGGGATTAATAGCATCGTTAAGGGTGTGTATACAAACAAACTCGAAATCGTATTGTCGTAACTACCGGTGTTGAATAAAGTTGAACTTCGATTACTGACCGTTGGGAATAAAAAAGAAATTAGGGGATAAAATTTATTGTAGGGCTCTTCGACGCCACCTTGATTTTGCCAAATGGTTAACAGTGACCAAAGTTCTTGCCAATTCTCGTCTTGAAAAGCTGCAACGAGTTGATCAAGATACCAAGCTTCTCCTACACGGTTTGAGGTGATAGCCACCATCACCGAAGGTAAAAACACAAAGGCAGACATCATAATCCCAATCGCGAATGCGAAGAAACCAAGTCCAGCGACCTTGCTATTATCTAGCAAGGAACGTTTAGAAGCCGTTTGTAAGTAGCGGAATACCGCGTAAAAAACGGCTGTAAAGCATGTTGAAACCAAGAAGAAATAATTGGTGATGCCCATAAGAAATAAACTAAGGGCGAGAAAGCGAAAATTCTTTTCTTTTAAGAGTTTTTCAACGCCAAGTAAGACGAGTGGAAAGACAACTGCCACTTCCATGAAGTGATTAAACCAAAGATAATACGCCATCCAACCAGAGAATCCATACGCCATTGCAAAGATACGAGCATGATTTTCTTTAACCTTAAAATGTTTCAAAAACAATCGAAAGGTTAAAGAGGCTCCCACCATTTTTCCAATCATTAACAAAGCCAAACCTTGTGGTACCAAACCACGGGGGAATAAAAGGATCGGCATAAAGAATGGATTGAGGTAATAATAAAAGGAGTTAGAACCAATGTGATTTGCCCCTAAATAGGTTGAATCATCCCACAACACAAATTCACCCGTGCGAAAGAAATGCGTCCAATCATCATAACCATTTAAATAAAATGGAATTTGTTGAAGGACATAATCTCCACTCAAGGGAATCGTAAATAAGTTGGTTACCAAAGCATAAGCATAAAACATGACCCCCATGAAGGTCAGATAACCGATATATCTTAATAAGGATTGAGGATCGGCCCAAGCTTCACGAATGGGTTTGGTCAAGATAAGCCATTGGCGGTGCAGTGAGCGTTTGAGTGTCAACCAATTCATAGGGTTATTATACCTTTTCTTCTTTGGTTGATTTCACTCCATGTCGGCCTTCAATAAATGCTTTCATTAAACCCGGTAATGGTGAAAAGAAGCTGTATTTCTTTTCTGTTACTGGATGGATAAATTCTAAAGCGTAAGCATGGAGTCCTAAACGTTTGATTGGATCAGTAACTGCGTGGTACTTATCGTCGCCAATGACCGTATGGCCTAACTCTTTTAAATGCACACGAATTTGGTTCTTTCGCCCGGTATCAATTTTTACATCCAAAAACGCATGACTTTTCATTTCTTTTTTCACAACATAATGGGTGATGGCTTCTTGACCTTCATCATCTTCATATTGTCGGGAATACATGATTTGGGTAGACGTCTTATGTAGCCAAGTATGAATGGTTTTTTTCTTTTCGATTGGTATGCCATCCACAATCGCGTAATAGCCTCGTTTGGAAACAATACTATTCCATTGTTTTTGCATTTCATCTCTTAACTCTTCATTCTTACAAAACATTAAAATACCAGACGTATCACGATCAATACGATGCACAACATAAAGCCTTGCATGGGTGTTTTTTTCTCGAACATAATCCATCATCACTCGAAATGCCGTTTGACTTTTTTCGTTGTCAGAGGCAACAGTCAGTAGACCCGTTGGTTTATCAATGACGAGAAATTCATCATCTTCGTAAATAATCTTAGGTGTGGGTAAGGGTTTGTCTTGAGGATTGTATCGACCAATCATCACAATATCACCAGGAGTTAAAACGAAGTTATATTGACTAATCGGTGCACCATCCACCATCACTTGTTTTCGAGTAAGAAGGGATTTGATATTATTTCGACTCATATTTTTTAATTGCGCTCTTAAAAAATCAATCAAGATCATCGATTCTTTAACTGGATAACTTTGAATCGCTTTAGCGATTTGTTTTTGTTTTCTTAAATTTTGCATATAGTTTTATTGCTTTCATCGGCATTCTTAATCCTGAGAATGGTTGCTTAAGTGTATCATCTTCAAACCATCCCACAAATCGATAACCCTTTTTCTTAGCTTTCGGTTGAACGGTAATGTCTTCTCCCATTGAAAACAAACCAGGTGCTAATGGTTCCCCACCATCCACTACATAATAGATCAATCGTTTCTTTCTTAAGAACCAAATTATTCCTACTAACAAAATTAAGCTAAGTCCGATGATATAACCAACAATCGTTTGCTGACCATAAATGCTTATCGTGACAATATTAGAATAATAACTTACATAATCAATAATCGTGCCACTACCACTATAAATCGGTAATCGATATCGAACTCGATAATGAAATGTTCCATTTCGAAAAGGTGAGAAGTGATCCAAATTAGCACCGCCAATATTGTCAAAATCAGAACTATTTTGTGGTGCCGCTTGCCACTGGAATCGAAGGTCCTCTTTTAAAGGGGCATACAAAGGTAAAGATAATGTCATCGTATTGGATTCAAATCGATCACCAACCATCGATTGGCTTAGTTGGGCAAGAGCAATCGCGGGATTAAGATAGTCCCACATTGCGTATACACTTGTATCCTGTAAAATTGGTAAATCAAAATCATGAAATCGTGTAAGATTTTGATCTTGATACCAACCTTTTAATCGAACATTATCTCGAATAACAAAATCAGTAGGTGGATTAAAGTAAAAATCACCTTGGTTCAGCGTTACCACTTTTTGTTGATCATCGTTCAAAATAATAAAGGATAAGTTGACCGTTTCTTGAACCGAAAGTGGCGAGGATAAACCAATCAAGAACGCGATTGATAAGACGAATGGCGTCATCCTAATCCACCTGATTGAATCGTTGAACCGTTAATGTGATCGTTAAATTACCATTGCGTTGTCTTAATTCATCGAGCATTTCTTTTTGCTTGGTCGATTTCTTAATTACGATATGATAAGTCAGTTCAAAGAGAGTGCCAAAGTCGATGGTTCGAACACGATTAATCGCATAGGATAAACAATATTTTTTTAATAAATCATCAAAAAGATTTTCATAGTTTAAACTTTCAGGAACCACAATGCGTAAAGCCAAGTTCTTTTCTG
>JBEDGE010000059.1:0-8434 GCA_041174805.1 Bacillota bacterium | reverse complement strand
GTTGTGCTTGCCCAATTAGAACGTTATGGTATTGATTTCTATATCACTGCCGAATAGGAAAAATGAAAAAGCTTTTCAATTACGCGTTAGCCATCGGAACCTTTGTTGCCATTATCTTATTTGTCATCTATTCTCGTGACGCAGAGTTTACTCTAGCGCCTTTATTTGAAGATTATGGAAGATTAATCTTTCTAGGGTTATTGAATTCGTTATATGTATCCTTGATTACCCTTATTGGAAGTTTAATTTTAGGATTTATATTCTACTTGTTATCCATTTCTAAATTTGCTTATTTTCGAGCACTCGTAGACGTCTTTACCGAAGTGATTTATGGTACACCTCTATTGGTGATGATTGTCTTAATGGCATTCCTCATTGGTCCTGCCTTCAATAATTTTAATCGTCCATTTTTAGGGATTCTAGGATTAATCCTTTATATTTCTCCATACATGAAGAATGTTTATCAATCCTCATTTTCATCCATTCCCAAAGAACAATATATGGCGATGGATTTATTTGGCTTTACCGGTTGGCAACGTTATCAATACATCATTATTCCACAGGTGATAAAAGTATTAATGCCACCGTTGATGAATAATTTTTCTTTAATCGTAAAGGGAAGTTCATTAATGTATGTCCTTGCGTATGCTGAGCTTTACTATGCAATTAATATTGCCCAATCGAGAACCTTTTTATTCGTGGAAGGTTACGTTTTGTTATGGGCGCTTTATTTGGTTATCACCATTCCTTTATCACAATTCACCAAATGGATTGAAAAGAAATTACAATCATGAAAATAATTATTCAAAATGTCAGTCACCAATACGATGTTGAAGTATTAAAAACACTCTCTTTTGAATTGGATGGATATCGTTCCGTTGCCATTATTGGTGCTTCAGGATCGGGGAAATCAACCTTACTCCGATTACTTTCTGGATTAGAAAAACCCAGTCAAGGAACCATTCAAATTGATGATTTAAATGTCCAAGATGAAACGTATCGGAAACAAATTGGATTTGTTTTTCAAAACCATAATTTATTTCCTCACCTAAGTTTAGAAAGAAATATCTCCATCATTTTAGAAAAAACGCGTGGCTATCAAAAAGCAAAGGCTGTTGAGATTGCAAAAGATTATTTAACAAGAGTTCGCTTACAAGATCAAATGTATAAACTACCTAAAAACGTTTCGGGTGGTCAAGCACAACGAGCATCCATTGCCAGGGCTTTCTCTCTTGATCCTGAACTTGTCTTCTTAGATGAACCGACAGCAAGTTTAGATCCTGTATTATCCTTTGAGGTTTTACAAGCAGTCAAAGAATTAAGAGGCAGTGGTAAGAACTTTATTTTTGTGACCCATGTGCTGAGCTTTGTTCGTGATTTTGCTGATTATGTTATTTTTATGGATCAAGGTAAAATCCTTGAACATGGACCGGTTTCAATTTTAGAAAAACCCCATACTGACGAGCTTAAAAACTATATGTCATTTATTCGTTAGTGAATAACTTGACACCGTTAAACGAATCAAGTAAATTATATTTGGCACTTAAAGTATAAGAGTGCTAAAGGAGGATTGGCTATGTTAAAACCATTAGATCTATACGTGGTCTTAGCCTTAGAAAAAGAAGAGAAGAAAACGGCGTCTGGGATTATCCTCAGTACGGATGAAAAGGACAAACCTGCTTTTGGTAAGGTCCTTGCCGTCGGCCCCAAAGTTGAAGGACTCAAGGTCGGTGACCAAGTGGTTTACCAAACGTATTCGGGGACAACCGTGAAACTCGAAGGCAAAGATTATTTAGTGATCAAAGCTGAAAACATCTTAGCAAAAGTAGAAAAATAAAAAGGAGTCATTATGGCAAAACAAATCTTATTTGGTCGTGATTTTAAATTAAAAGTGTTAAAAGGTGTTGACACCCTAGCCGATGTTGTCAAGGTTTCATTAGGCCCTAAGGGTCGAAATGTCGTTTTAGATAAAGGTTATGGTTCACCTTCCATCGTTGATGATGGTGTTAGTATCGCCAAAGAAATTGAACTCAAAGATCCATTTGAAAACATGGGTGCCAAACTTGTTTATGAAGTGGCAAGCAACACCAATGAAATGGCAGGGGATGGTACCACCACTTCCACCGTCTTAGCGCAAGCGATGATTCATCAAGGATTTAAAGCTTTAGAAAAAGGTGCCAATCCAGTACTTGTTAAACAAGGAATCGAAAAAGCTGGTAAAGAAGTTGCCGAACGTTTACTTAAAAAATCCCGTCCATTAAAGAATCGTGCGGATATTGAAAACGTGGCAACGATTTCTGCAGGTAGTGCTGAAATCGGTAAAATCATCGCCGATGCCATGGAAAAAGTTTCACAAAATGGTGTGATTAATGTCGATGAATCAAAAGGATTCGATACCGAACTTTCAGTTGTCGAAGGTTTGCAATACGATAAAGGATATTTATCACCATATTTCGTTACCAATCGTGAAACGATGACCGTTGAATTAGAAGATCCACTTGTCCTCGTTACCGATCAAAAGGTTGCAACCGTTCAAGACATTCTTCCTGTCTTAGAACAAGTCGTCAAAGCCGGTAAACCCTTACTCATCATTGCTGATGATGTTGAAAATGAAGTCACCAACACCCTCATCGTCAATAAACTTCGTGGAACCTTTAATGTGGTTGTTACCAAGGCTCCAGGTTTTGGTGATGCGCAAAAAGATCAACTTCAAGATATCGCCATCCTTACAGAAGGTAAATTTATTACCAAAGACTTGGCGATGAAGCTATCCGAAGTCACCATCGATGATTTAGGTACCATTGGTCGAGCAATTATTAAAAAAGATACCACAACTTTAGTTGGCGGTTCACACAAGAATCCTGCCATTGCCAGTCGCATTAAAGAATTAGAAAGTCTCATTAAGAAAACCACGTCGGAATACGATAAGAAGAATCTTCAAGAACGCTTAGCGAAACTTTCAGGTGGTGTGGCGGTGATTAAAGTTGGTGCCACCACTGAAACTGAACTCAAAGAAAAGAAACTACATATTGAAGACGCTTTAAACGCAACCAAAGCAGCTGTTCTAGAAGGTATTGTTGCTGGTGGTGGTGCAACCTTAATGGAAATCTATAACGAACTTAAGGATACCTTTAAGGATGAAAACGTCGATGTTCAACGAGGCATTCAAGCGGTTTTAGATTCTTTATCTGCCCCGTTATTCCAAATTGCAGAAAACGCCGGCTTTAATGGTGGCGATATTATTGAAAATCAAAAGAAACAAAAACCAGAATTTGGTTTTGACGCCAAAAAAGGTCAATGGGTAAACTTAATTAAAGAAGGCATTATTGATCCTACCAAAGTAACAAGATCTGCAGTTTTAAATGCCACCAGTATCTCCGCCTTATTGGTAACCTCAGAAGCAGGTGTCACCGAAATTAAAGAAGACAAACCTGCAGCACCAGCGATGCCAAACCCTGGCGAAATGTACTAGTCGATTAGAAAAATAAGATTCCAAAAACCGCCCCAATCATCAATAAAATGTAAGGGCGGTTTTTAAATTGCGGTAACAATAGCAAGGTCAAGATGAATAATGAAAGCGCGCCAATGGGTGTCACAATTACTTCTTCAACAAACGACATTCCCATTCTTACGATGGCGATGAGAATAAGGCCGAAAACAATCATCCTTAACCCTATCATTAAAGATTGAACATAAGGCGAAGCAGCATGCCGGCGATAAAATGGATCGATGATCCAAATGAGAATCATGGAAGGCATAATAAAACTAAACGTTGTCATCATGCCGCCCCATACACCAAATTGCGAAACGCCTAAGTAGGTGGCAAGATTAATCGCAATCGGACCCGGTGTGGATTCGGCAATGGTAATCATTTGTAAATAAAAAGCTTCCGTGATGGTGCCACCCACGACGAAAACATCAAACAATAAAGTAATCGCAACCATACCACCACCAAAGGTTAAACTTCCTATCCATAAAAATTGTAAGACAAGCCAAATTAAATTCATTTACGTTTCCTTTGTTGAAACCACGTCCATAAGACAATGATGATGAATGCAATAAGTAAAATCCATACTGGGGCAAGCCATTTCAAATACGCTAAAGCAAAACTTAGGAGTGAAAAAGGTATCATCCACCATTGTTTCCAAGCTAATTTACCTAAATTCAAAATCGCCTTAAAAAATAGGATAAAGACCACGATAAACATGCCCCTTAAAGCGGATTGCACAAGAGGCTCATCGAGTAAAAATTCAAAACCTAAGGCAATGAGTGTGATAATCAACATCGGTGGGATAATCATCCCTAACACTGCGACGATACTTCCTAATAATCCTTTGGTCCGATAACCAATTAGATTTGCACAGTTAACGGCAATCGCTCCAGGTGCGAGTTGGGATAACGTAACGACTTCTTCCCAATCTTTTTCTTCAATCCAGCGATGGTTGATTGCCATCGCCTTAATCACGGGTAGCATTGCAATACCACCACCAAAGGTGATCAAACCTAATCGAAAGAACTCAAAGAATAGTAAAGAAAGTTTTTTCATCTACTCTATTATAAACACCATCGTATCTATACAAAGAAGAAAAAAGCAAAGTCACAAGACTTTGCTTTTCTTTTATAGAATTAAAATACTTAAGCTTCTAAGATGGTTTTTGCTTCTAGAAATAAATTTTGAATCGACGTTAAGATGCTCAATCTTTCTTCTCCTTGAAGGATAAGACTGGCAATGGTTTCATTGACGAAAGCTAAATTTTCAAAACTCATCATCTCTTTTAAAGAGGCAAGCGCTTCTTTATTTTCTAAACCAATCGTTTTTAAGGACTCGAAGGCATCTTGGATCGCTAATCGCTTTAAGGCAAGGGCAGCTTTATCCGCAACACTTAAGGTTTCATTATTGGCTTTCATCTCTGCGACTACGTCATGGATATCTTTCATAATCAAACGGGTTTCTTGGCGCATTGCTTTAATTTCGGTTTGAATTGCATTTAATGCAATCAATTGAGTTTCGAATAATTCTAAACTTGTCAGAACTTCTTCCGTTAATGGAGATAGTTCGCTGGGGATACTTTCAATAAAGATAGCGCGAATCGATTGCAGTGAAGGTAAAACACTACTAATGCTCGTGGTTAGTGTTTCCGTTAAGGGAAGAATGGAAGTAAGAAGTGTTTTCACTTCGGCGACGAGGGATTCATCCCACATCATTGGACGATTGACAGAACGCATCACGCTACGCAATTCGACAAGTAAGGATTTGATGTCATTACGCGTGGTTTGAATATCAGCCTTGGTTGATTCTAAGGAAGTTTGAGCTGCTGCTAATTCAGTGGCAGATGCTTCCGATAACGTTATCTCATTCGCTTCAATGGTTGTGGCAAGGGCTCTAAGAATACTTGCTTCCATTTTGATGAGCACTCTTTGTTGATTTTGATAACGTTGAGTTTCGCGAATCGTTTCTAGCATTTCTCGAACTTCAACCCAATCATTTTGTAAATCGGAGGTCATTTGCACATCCATAAAATGTGGATGTTGGAAACGTAATTGACCACCTTCTATCATATATTCGTATTCGACTTCTTGATCGAAACCTTCATCGATGCTGACGAGTGCATTGGCAGTCTCAGCATACAAAACAACAGGGGTGTCAACACTTCCACAACTTGAAAGCAAGATCCCCACGCTAGCGAACAATAAGGTATTTAATTTTAGATTCATAAAGAATCCTCCTGTTGATAATCCTAGTGTATGGCGATTCAGAGGAATTCCAACATTCCTAGGGGTAAAATACGAAAAAGGATGGTTATCTTACTTGATGAGTTTTTTAATCACTTTTAATTTGGTTTCATCATAAGGCGGATAGGCGATTGGAACATCAATTTTAGTGGATTTTCGAATATAAGACTTTTGATGAGAAAACGTTAAAAAAGAGTGAATGCCATGATAACTACCAAATCCTGATTGACCAACACCACCGAACGGAAGTTGACTGGTTGCTACTTGCATTAACGCATCATTAATCGCGCCATTACCGAATGACAATGCTGACCATACACGCTTTTGAGTGGGCTTATTTTCTGAGAATAAGTAAAGGGCTAATGGTTTTTCTTTTGTTTTAAGCGATTGAATCACTTCTTCAATATTTGTGAAGGTGAGGATCGGAAGGATTGGACCAAATATTTCTTCTTGCATAACTTTATCATTCCAAGAAACATTCGTTAAAATCGTGGGGCCTATATATTTCTCTTTTTCAACCGGTTTGACTTGATATGCAATTTTGCTTGCATCGATTAAACCAATTAAACGTTGGTAGTGACGTTCAGAAACAATTCTTCCAAAGGTTTTCTTATCAAGATAACGTTTTTCTATCACCGATTGAAACGCCTTTAAAAAAGCATCTTTAATCGATGAATGAACATAAAGATAATCTGGGGCAATGCACGTTTGACCGGCATTGGTAAATTTAGCAAAGGCAATGCGTTCTGCAGCAACTTTGATGTTTGCAGTTTCATCAATAATGGTTGGACTCTTTCCACCGAGTTCTAAGGTTACGGGTGTTAAAAATTTACTGGCAGCTTCATAAACGATTTGGCCGACTTTGGTCGAACCTGTAAAGAAAATATGATCAAACCTTAACTTTAATAATTCAGAGGTAACTTTGGCATCCCCTTTCACAACATACAAATATTGTGAATCAAAGTTTTCATTGATGATCTTTTCAATGATCGCTTCTGTTTTTGGGGTAAATTCTGAAGGTTTAATGATGGCCGTATTACCGGCAGCAATCGCGCCGATGAGCGGTTCAATCACCAATTGAAATGGATAGTTAAATGGGCCAATGAGAAGGATATTACCTTTCGGTTCTGGTTGGACAAAAGCTTTCGCAAAGGGTAAAACGATTTCCCCTTTATATCGTTTAGGTTGCATCCATTTTTTTAATTGTTTAATCGTATGACCAATAGAGCGCAAGTTAAAACCAACTTCAGTCGTGTAAGCTTCAAACGGACCTTTATGAAGGTCTTGATACAAAGCATCGATAATTGCGTCTTGATGCTTGGTTAATAATTGTTTTAATTTTGTTAATTGTTCAATACGAAAACGATAAGGTTTGGTCGCATCACTCGCAAAGAAACGACGTTGAGATTCTAAGATTTTTTCCATACCGTACCTCTAGAAAAGTATAACAAAATAATAAGAATACAATTAAAATATCATTTAAGAAGAAATTTATCTGGGGGACATCATGACACCATTTAATCGCGACTATTGGATTCAACATATTACCCGTCTTGTAAACCGAGATTTTCGGCCTCATCTCGATGAGACTCATGCCTTGCTCAAAGAGCAAACTGATGATGATTTGATCGAAGAAGAAAAATCAACAATCTTATACAATCGCTTCATAAATGCAATTAAATTACCTACTTTTAAAAAAGGTAAAACCTTTAGTCAAATCTTATTTGAGTTGATTGATAAAAAAGGCATTGATGAAGTTCAACTCTATCAAAGTATTGATATGAGTCGTGCCCTCTTTTCCAAGATCAGAACCGATGACAATTACCGTCCGGAAAGAAAAACCGTGTATTTATTTATCATTGGAATGAGACTAAACATGGAAGAAGCGATTCAACTGATGAAAGGTGCTGGGTACATCTTTCATTCAGGTGATAAAACGTCCTTGATCATTCATCATTGCATTGGAAACGGACTTTACAATAAATCTTATATTGATGGTATTCTTGTTCACAATCAAGAAAACCCTTTATTTTCAGAAAAATAAAAGCAATAAAAAAGTGGCACGTTGTGCCACTCTTTAAATCAATGAATCCCGTTAGAATTAATGGCCTCGACCGCCATCGCGTCCATGTCCTGGGCGACCTTCATAGTCTTTTCCAGATTCACGAACGTAGAAACTATAGACGGTTTCACCATTTTCATCGATAGAAGGAATCGCTTTGACGTGTAAGACTTGGCGATCTTCAACAACTTTAATTTTGATGATTTCTACGCCATCTTCCATTTCTTTTTTGAATGAATAGGAGATGAGTTCACCATTAAGAATTGTCTTTAACTTCACTTCAACTTCACCATCTTCATCGGTTTCAACTTTGAAAGTAAGTTTAGAGAACTCACCATTTTTCATCATTGCTAAATCATATTTTTGTTCGTCAACTTCTACTTCTCTTTTGATTTTAATCCAATTATTTTCATCTAAAGAAATGAAGAACTTCGTTTCAGTTTCGTCTTCTTCAATTTCTTGAAGACCTAATAAAGCGTATTCTTCACCTTCAAAGATAACTACGCCTTCTAATAAAACTTCTTCATCATCTTCGAAGTCGCGGTCGTGGTGGTCACGATAACTATTTTCTTCGGTGCGATCTCTTAATTCATCATCATCATATCCGTCGTGTTCTTCACGATCTTCTTCGTCTTCGCG
>JBEDGE010000058.1:0-13504 GCA_041174805.1 Bacillota bacterium | reverse complement strand
TTCTTTGCCCAAGTCAACTATTACTCATTAGTCCATTCCATGCAAAAAGCCAAAGAAACCAAACAAAAGTTTTATCAATTTGAAACCAGTAAGTATGCTGATGGATCTTATTTTGAAGGCCGTGGAGCAGTCTTGCCTAAAACCGACAGAGTCAAAGAAATCTTTAAGGATATTTATATTCCTACCGATGCAGACTGGAAACAATTAAAAAAAGATGTCATGACTTATGGCTTATACAACTCTCACCGATTAGCAGTTGCGCCTAATGGTTCGATTGCCTATGTGATGTCTGCGACCCCTTCACTAACACCAATCAAACAATTGATTGAAGAACGAACCTATGGTAATTCAAAGACCTATTTCCCAATGCCATCCTTAGATACTGCCGCCTTTATGTACGAAAGCGCATACCGCATCGATAATTTTAAAGTCATTGATGTGATTGCCACCGCACAAAAGCACGTGGATCAAGGTATCTCATTTGAATTAGGCATTACCTCAAACGTGACAACCAAGGAACTCGTAAGGTATTATCTATATGCACACTATCAAGGTGTGAAAACTCTATACTATACGCGGACGCAAAAATTAAAAATTGAAGAATGCGAATCCTGCGTCGTATAAATTAAATTAAAGGGAGAAAGACGATGAGCAAACAACCTGGCGATACTTTTAAACCCCTCATTTTTAAACCCAAAGAAGAATTCTCTGGTGCCAATTGGAATGGAACTGAAGATTCATTCACCCAACAATTTTATGAACAAAATCTTTCGCAATTTTGGAGACCTGAAGACGTCTCTTTGCAATCGGATTTGTTAACTTGGAAACTATTGAACGAGCAAGTTAAAAAAGCTTATTCCCTAAACTTACTGATTCTTACGTTTTTAGACACCTATCAAGGGGACATTGGTATGCCTGTGGTTTCACGCTCCATGCCAGATGGGTTGCACCAACGCAAGGCCGTCATCAACTGGATGGCAGCAATGGAAAATGCAGTGCACGCTAAGTCCTATTCCAACATCTTTATGACTTTCTTATCCACACATGAAATTGATGAATTATTTGAATGGGGTAAGAAAAATAAAAACCTTCAAGCGATTATGAATTTAATCGTGGGTCAATATGAAACGCTTGATCAAATGAATTATTTGAAGAAGTATTCACCAGAAAAAGTGAATTTCAGCGAAGAAGAATTTTTTATTGCCCAATGGAAGGCAATGGTCGCTTCCGTCTTCTTAGAGACATGGTTATTTTATTCCGGATTTTATTACCCACTTTATTTTTATGGCCAAGGTAAATTGATGCAAGCTGGCGAAATCATCAACCTCATTCTCCGAGATGAAGCGATTCATGGTCTATATATTGGTAAAATCTCACAAGAAATCTTTGCCAAACTTCCTAAATCCAAGCAAGACGAACTAACGATTTGGATGCAAGAGTTATTACAAAAACTATATAAAGAACAAGAAGAACTATCGGAGAGTGTCTATGACCCAGTTGATTTAACGCATGACGTTAAAGTCTTTGTTCGTTATAACTGCAACAAAGCCCTCATGAATTTAGGTTTTGAACCGCAATTTGAACACGAAGAAGTCAACCCAGTCGTTCTCAATGGTCTAAATACCGAAACCAAAACGATGGATTATTTCTCGATGAAGGGTAACGGCTATCAAAAAATGAAATCCGTTGCGCTCGATGATGACGACTTCAATTTTGACAAAAACAAAATCAATAAATAGGACACCACCCATGGAAAAGGCCATTATTTTAACGAAAGATAACTGCCCGAATTGCCAAAATTTAAAGATGTTTTTAAAAATGGCGATGCGCGATCAGTACAAAGAAAATTTAAGAGAGGTTCATCAAACCCAACAGGCTGATGAATTTGCGCAATTAACGAAGCAACACAACATCATGAGTACACCCGCTTTAATTTATCAGCAAGACGTCATTCGTGGATTTGAACCGCAACCCGTTGTTAATTTTTTAGTTAAACACTTTGGAAAGAAGTAGTCCATGATTGTCATCGTCGTCGATTCGATGACAGGATTAGGAAAAAAGTTTGCGGATAAACTAGGTTATCCTGTTTTTGATATTCAAAGTTATCAACCCGATCCCACTCACGACATATTCTTAATCACTCGATCCGTAAATTTCGGTGAGATTACAGATCAAACTTCAAATTTTCTTCATCAATTTTCTAAAACTGTGATTGGTGTTGCCGTCAGCGGAAATCGTTCCTGGGGTAAAACGTTTGGCGCAGCAGGTGATAAAATACAGTTAAGGTATGGAATTCCGTTGATTCTCAAGTTTGAGGGTCTAGGCTTTCCCCACGAAGTTAACCTTGTCAAAAACTGGTTATCACAAAGGAGTCAAATAAAATGAAGTACACAGCGCAAAACTCTAAAATCATAAATATCGTTTCTGCAGTCAGCTTTTTGATTGCTTTGATTCTCAATGGTTTGGCGAATATTCTTCCCATTAATGGTCTAGAAACTGGCGTTATCTCTGATACCTATGCTAACTACTTTGCCCCGATTGGTTTGACATTTTCGATTTGGGCTGTGATTTATACTTTATTGGCCATTTATGTTGGTTGGCGATTAAAACATTTACGTCATAGCGAAGAAAACCCAATGAATCGTCATTTGTTTAAGATTGATATTGCATTTGCAATTTCAAGTCTTGCAAATGCTGGTTGGATTCTTGCCTGGCATTACTTACAATTCCCTTTATCATTAGTTTTAATGCTGATTTTATTTGCTTCACTCGTTTACATCAATTTAGCTTTCCGTGGTGATCTAGGTGTGACCACGATTCCCTTTAGAATTTACTTTGGTTGGATTACGGTTGCAACCGTTGCTAATGTCACGACGATGATTGTCGCTGATGCCAATTCATTTCGGTGGATTTGGAATGGTGGAGAAGTTAGTCAACAAATCATGACCACCATCATCTTAGTCATCACCATTTTGATTGGTTTCATAACCACCATTCGTCAAAAAGATGCTTATTACGGAGCCGTGATTGTTTGGGCGTTGTTTGGGATTTACTTACGACACACCGTAAATTTACCAACCTTCGGCATTATGGGCGTTGCCAACACTGCTTTATTAGGATTTATTCTTGCCATGGTTGCGATTGTTTGGGTATTACGAAAACAAATATACAAATTATTCAAGAAATCTTGATAAAATAAACCCATGGCCAAATCTATTGTTAAGAATCCCAACGCCAATTTACCACCATTAGTGGTTCTAGGGTCTTTTCTAACTGAAAAGAAACGTGAATTTGTCAGTAAAAAATTATTTGAGTTTGGATTAGTGAGAAAAGAATTTTATGATCGCAAGCTAGGTCATCAGAAAAAAGATTTCAAATTAAAGAAATTTTTAGGGAAGCGTTATCGTTATACTCCTGCCCCCATGACCGATACTGAGGTAGATCAAATTTTTACTTTAATTCAAACCCTAATGTCAATGACGCCAAAATCAAATCAAGACCAACCCGCTAAATTTGATGAAAAATCCTTAGAAAAGACTGCAGGAAAAAACACGCGCCTACCATTGAGTTTATTAGGCATCATGCTTGTACTGGTTGGGCTTGCTGGTCTTGGTGGTGGTGGATATGCCGCTTATTTAGTTTATGTAAATGCAGGACCATTAGCCTTAGAACTTGCCGCAGTAATTGCTGGGAGTAGTTTATTTTTCGCACTTGCCCTTATTACCCTTGCTCGAATTTTAAGAATTGTCCGTGCTTTAAAAGCCGCTCGCTAATCAAACCTTATATAATAAATCCATAGAGGTAAACCTATGGATTTTTTCTTTCAAGTCATTCTAACATTTGTCGTCTTTACGCTTGTGGATTTATTTTGGCTCGTGAAAGTTGCGCCTAAACTTTATCGAAAACATATTGGTCATCTGATGGCAGATAAAATTAACCGCGTCGGAGCATTACTTTTTTATATCGTGTTTATTGTTGGACTTGTTTTATTTGTTGTCTATCCGCATCGTGATCATGTATGGTTAGGCATCTTATACGGTGGGGCATTTGGGTTGGTGACCTATGCCACGTATGACTTAACCAATCTTGCCACACTTAAAGCTTGGCCTGTGACCATCACCGTGATTGATTTAGTCTGGGGAACATTCGTCACGGCTGCAACATCGGGTTTGGTTATTTTTATATTAGGATTGTTATAACGTATGGCACTGACTTTATTTACAACAGGTCTCATTATTTCTCTGATCGTCATCTTGCTTCATTTCATCAATTATTTTTGGATTGCAATCAAACAAAACAACTTCGGAATCATTGATATAGGGTGGGGCCAAGGATTTGTGTTAGTGGCATGGATTCTCATGCTCACCCGAACATTCTTATTAGGTGTAAATCCCAATGTGATTGCCTATATCACACTTGTGTTAACAACGATTTGGGGATTACGTTTATCAAGTCATATTCATAAACGTAATCTTGGAAAACCGGAAGATAAACGATATGTTGCGATGCGTTCTAAAATTAAACCACCTTATGTGCGATTAAAAAGTTTTGTAAGAATTTTTCTTATTCAAGCTTTGTTTATGCTGGTGATTTCGATTGTATTAATTGCCAACATCATGTCTGGTATCGTTTTACCGATTCAACCCATTGCTTATGTCTTACTCGGTTTAGGTTTATTGGTCTGGTTGATTGGATTTTACTTTCAGGCCGTCGGTGATCAACAACTTGCAACCTTTATTCGCGATCCCAAAAATAAAGGTCAACTCATTACAACGGGTCTATGGCGATATACGCGTCACCCCAATTATTTTGGAGAAGTGATGATGTGGTGGGGCATTGCGATCTTAGGCTTTGCCAATGGTTTTGAAATTGTATACCCTATCCTTGCTTTAATATCACCCTTGATTGTTACTTGGTTATTACGATATGTTTCTGGTGTACCTTTATTAGAAAAACATATGAAAACAAAACCGGGATTTGATCGATATGAAAAAACCACGAATATTTTCTTTCCGTGGTTTCCTAAAGCTAAATAAAAATTTGGATTATCCGCCGATGCTTAATCCTGCGATAAATGTTGAGTTATAAATAATATGTAACACGATGAGCAGAATAAGAACAGGTGGAATAATCGCGTGTATCGTATTTAAAATTTTTAGATTCCCTTTTTTATTTTCTTGTAAATATCCTGTTACCCCTTGAACCACTAATAATCCAACCATGGTGCCGCCTGTTAAACTAGGTGCTCCTGTAATGGAAAATTGTAACGCGGCGTGAAGTAACGCACTTAATAAAGCCCCGATACCAAAATAGCGATGGTATTTTTGTAGTGCCAAAAGCAGTTTTAAATCCCAAGAGGTTTTAACTTCTTTTTTCTTATTACGAATTAAAATCTTTTCAAGAAAAATCTTTACACCTTTTCTTGTCGAACTCATCACAATAAAGAACACCGTTAAAAAACCTAAGAATGGACCCATATCATGTCTCCTTTAATTTAAATGTTTGGTTTGGTGAACCAACGATTGCTGGTACCATTTGATAATAACTTGAATTTCTTCACTCGACAACTTGTGACCGAATTTAAACCAACTTAATGAGACATTAGCCCCGTGGCGATCTAATACAGCTTTGAGCGCTTGTGTACTTTCTAATGGTACGATCGGGTCATTATTTCCTGCGGTAATTAAGACAGTCGTATTTTTAAGCTCGGGAATTTGTTCATCTTTTCGCGGCAACATTGGATGCATCAAGATCGCCCCTCTTAAGCTATAGGGAATTTGCATAAGCATATTGGCAGCAATATTCGCTCCGTTAGAGTAACCAACCGCGATCACATCACCGCGGTCAAAGTCATAGGTTTTGCTGGCTTGGTCAATAAAATCATGAAGTTGAGAGGTTCGATACATCAAATCTTGTTCATCAAATACACCAGGAGAAAGACGGCGAAAGAATCTAGGCATACCATTTTCAATCACTTCACCTCTTACGGATAGTAAATTGGCTTCTTGATCAATCATTTTACCAACGGGTAATAAGTCGTTTTCGTCTCCACCCGTCCCGTGTAAAAGTAAGAGCGTCGGTTTGTTTGGATTCGTTCCTTTAATAAATTTATGAATCATCAGTGCATCCTAGCAACATTATATGGGTATTGCACTATAATAGGAGTGTTAATACTTAGTAAAAGGAGAAAAACAAAGTATGGCAGAAGTAGCAGTGGCGACCTTTGATCAAAAAGTTGATAAGTTGATCAAGTTCAACAAGACGATGGGTCTCGTCCACCTTATTCAAGGTGTGTTGATGATGTTATTTGCTTTCTTTATCTATCCGACGCTCAATGATTCTCAAGCAGCTTTTACAATTCCAGTGATTGGAAACTATCTTGAATTTGTTCCCGGTGAAGGTTTAGTCCTCGCCGTAACAGACACCTTATTTGAATTACCATTCTTACCAATGACCGCTAGCTTCTTATTGCTCTCGGCCATTTTCCACTTCTTAATTGCCTTCCCATTTAAGAAGAAATATCGTGCAGGTTTAAGAGTTGGTATCAACCAATTCCGTTGGTACGAATATGCCTTAAGTTCATCCTTAATGATCGTCTTAATCTCGGCATTATTTGGTGTTCGTGACGTTGCCGTCTTTGCCCTTATTGCCTTATCAAACGCAGCGATGAACCTCTTTGGTTTAGACATGGAATTGTTAAACCAAGGTGAATCCAAAGTTGGTAAGAAAATTAATTGGTTACCATTTATTTTCGGTACGATTATCGGCTTAGCCCCATGGGTCGCAATCGCTTTCTATATCGGTGTCAACCCTAACTTAGATGCAGTTCCAGGCTTTGTCTGGGCGATCTTAGCCACTTACTTTATTGCCTTCAATACCTTCCCAGTCAACATGCTCTTGCAATACTTAGGTGTTGGTAAATTTAAAGATTACTTACACGGTGAAAGAGGTTATATTATTTTATCCCTCGTTGCGAAGACTATCCTTACTTGGTTAGTCTTGTTTGGCGCTTTCCAACCTTCTTAGTCTAATCAACTTCGATTAAGGTAAAATAAAGCTAAGGGAAACCTTAGCTTTTTTTATGAGCAACCTAAACAAACCCGAAATTTATCAAGGCTTTCATAAAACTCAAAAATATTTTGAGGGTTGGTATTTTAAATTGGTCTCCAAAGACCAATTAACTTCGCTTGCGATTATTCCTGGTATATCTCTAGCCAAAAAAGACCCCCACGCTTTTGTACAAGTCTTTTTAGTTCGCCACGGTGTAAAACCCACACTTAAAAATGTGTACATTCGTTATCTCATAACAGAGTTTGTCCCACAAAAGCATGAATTTAAAGTTGCAGTTGGGATGAATCAGTTTTCCCTTGACCATCTCCATCTTGATTTAAAACAAGAAGGATTTGCCATCAAAGGGGATTTACAAATGCTTAATCCCACACCTTTAAATCAAGGCTTTTTAAATCCTTCGATTATGGGTCCGTTTGCTTATCTACCAAACATGGAATGCTATCATGGTGTTATTTCGTTGATTCATACCTTTAAAGGATCTTTAAATGTAAACGGAGAAACGATCGATTTTACTGGTGGTAAAGGTTATTTAGAAAAGGACTGGGGAACTTCCTTTCCATCCTCATATGTATGGATGCAAGGCAATCATTTCCCGGAAGACAAAACATCATTCTTTTTTTCTTATGCAAATATTCCTTATTTAGGATTGAAGTTTCAAGGACTCATTTGTCATCTTTATTTACAAGGAAAGCATTATCGATTCGCAACCTATAACGGGGGACGCGTTCGTTCGGAACTTATTGAAGATAAACAAGTTGAGTATGTCTTAAGTCGCGGAGATTACCGACTAAGAATCGTTGGATCGGTCGATCAAGTGGTAAATTTACCTTCTCCTAAGTTTGGCAAAATGGATCATACGATTAAAGAGGGTTTATCGGGTGAAATTTTAATTTGGTTGATGAAAGGTAAAACGATCCTTTATCAAGGTAAAACAACCTTAGCAGGCATCGAAATCATGAAGAAAAAATGAAAACCATCATCAAAGCTTTATTCAAGTTTTTCAAATATATTGGTTTACTTTTTTATGGACTGATGATTATTGGCCTGGTGCTAACCGGACTCGAAGTGAGTCGTATCGAACGAGACTTTGGTTATGTGAAGACACAATATGCAAACACGATTGAGGTTGAAGATTACACTTACTTTTATCGGGAAGTGGGCGTAGGGAATTCTGAAACCATCCTTATGGTTCACGGATTTCTAGGTTCAAGTTATGATTTTATCAATGTGATGGAATCCTTAAAAGATCGTTATCACATCATTGCCGTTGATTTAATTGGGTATGGTTTATCGGAAAAATCGTTAACCTTTGATTATGCAAAAGCCAATCAGGCTTCCTATCTTGTTAAATTCCTAGACGCATTGAATATTTCTAGTGTGACGGTGATGGCACACTCCATGGGAGGAGAAGTTTCATTCCATCTTGCCCACGATTATCCTTCTTATGTAAACCGCATGATATTAATTGGATCGGGTGGGTATGTTGAATCTTCAAGTGGCGGATTAATGCCAACAGACTTACCCTTGTTTGTTTATGACTATCTAGCTCAAAATTATTTTATTCAACGCAGCGTCTTTTTCACAGCATACTCCAATGATGAAGTCCAAAGTCAAAGGGTAACGCAAGAAGATTTTGATGAAATGTATATCGTGAATCGCACCATTCCTGGAAACGTTTTACGGGAATTCACGCGCGATAACGATTCAGGGTCCACAAATGATAAACTTAAAGATGTAGAACAACCCATCCTCTTGATCTGGGGTGAGTTTGATGGATTTATCCCATTAAGTACAGGTCAAAAATTGTTAACGGAACTCGGTGATAACGCCGACCTAGTGGTCATGCCGAATGCAGGGCATTTACCCTTTGATACTTACTTTGAAGACTTTATGCATCATGTGGAGGCATTTCTAGTATGAAATATGTTTATTTAAAGCAAAAGGTATTCTCAATTCGCGACGAATTTAAAATCTATGATGAAAATCAAACGCTTCTCTATGAGGCTAAAGGAAAGATTTTAACTTTAAATAGTCGTCGTGATTTATTTAAAGCGGGAGAAAGCCAACCCACTTATACGATGAAACAAAAGATATTAGCGCTCGTTCCAACTTATTTTCTTTATGATGCTCGCAATGAACAAGTGGCAAAGATGGCACAACAATTATTAGCATTCTTTGGTACCAAATTTAATCTTGTGATTAAAGAAAAGAAATATGATATCAAGGGTGATTTTTTCGGCTTCAATTTTTCGATTAGTGATGAAGCGGGATTAGTTGTTCAAATCACCAAAAAATTCCTGAGTTGGGGTGACACCTACCAAATCGCAATCGAGGATAAATTTGATACAGCCCTTGCGATAAGTGTGGTATTGATGATTGATGACTTTATTGATGATCAACGAAGAGCATCTGCTGCCGCCGCTGCTTCTTCAACTGGTGTCAATCGAGGTGGCAACAATCCACCAAGAGGAGGCCGCCGATGAAAAATCTTTTACAAAAACTTATCACATTCATTGTTAATCCCTTAAAGAAAAGTTTTCCTCGTTTTCCAGAAGCCATCATTGTTAGTTTTCTTTTGGGTTTTCTCATGGTTCTTATCATTGAACTCACACAGGAACTACAAAACGATCTAATTTGGTTAATGGATTTAAATCGAGTTTTGTTTTTACTGCTTCCGCTCACGATTGTTCTAAGATTATTAATTGAACGTTGGTCGGCATTAAAGAAGTACTATTGGTATGGATTAGCATCGATTGTTCTGATTGGTGCCAGTTTATATCTTTTCTTATCACTGGAAACCGTTGAATTGGTTGAGTTTAATCGTTTTTCTAACTTAGGCTATGCGTTCTATGCTTTGGTGGTTTTTACTCCTTATTTAATGAACAGAAGTGATATTGGCATTGGTATCGTTCTTTTCTTCACAAAATTATTCACCAGTTTCTTTTATGCTTTCATCCTCTATGTTGGTATCTTCGTGGTCCTCATAAGTATTAACGTTTTATTTGCTTTACAAATTGATCTTTTACTTTACCTAGAAATTTTAATTGTGATTGGAACGTATATTTTTGTTCCAACCTTATTGGACTCATATCCGCAAAGCAATAAAGAACTTACGTTAAAGAAAGACTATAGTATGGTCTGGCAACGTGCGTTTATGTTTGTCATCGCTCCCGTCATTGCCGTTTTCTCTTTGCTTGTTTTACTTTATCTTGTCACAGGATTCTTTAGTTCCGCGACGTATGAAGCAACGGTTTACACCTTTTCCGCCTTGGTGATTGCCTTTGTTGGCATTAGTGCTCAAGTTGCTTTAGCTCCTCTAGCAAAAGCCAATAAATTTGTCGAAACCTATGTCTCTTATTTTCATTACGTTCTTGTTTTGGTGATCTTAGGTTATTACCTTGAACAATTTAAAACCATTGCTATTGATGGTATTTCATTGGATGTCACCATTCAGTTGATGCTTGGTGTTTGGCCTTTAATCTACGCATACTTTATGATCCGCAAACATCAAGCTGCAGTTCACCGCGGTTTGCTTGCATTAACAGGTGCTTTCGTTGTGATTGCTGCGCTTCCTGGATTGAATGCGGTGAGCTTAACGACGATGTTATTGAATGCACAATTTCAACAAACCTTACAAGCGAACGATATGTTGGGAGAAGATAATTCGATTATCCGCAAGGATGTTCTTGAAGATGAAACTTATTTTTACTTATTAGGTACCCTCGATAAAATGGATCAACTAGGAATGAAACGGTTTCCATTAGTCCCAGTGGATTATAATCATCCTGCAGATTTTGAAACAATCTTTGGAGCCCGCGAAATAGACCCCGTTAATCCTAATGATGAAGCTTTATTCTATAGCCTTGGGTTAAATGTAATCGACCTAACCACACTTCAATATGAATCTTTGGTTTATGTGAGTTCTGTCAACACATTAGAAGAAAATCCATTTAATGGACCGACCATTCAACTCAGTTATCAAGTCGATGAAACACTCCATCAATATTTACTCACCGTGACTCGTGAAGACATTTCAGAAACGATTGATTTATATCAAGACGTGGCGAAGGTCCTGCAAACGCGGTTTGAGTCTGATGATGTTAATGACATCCAAGATTCATCTCAAATGCTTGTGGAAATCGAATTTACAACGTTTGCAGTGGATATTTGGGTGCTCTCTTGCATTTCCACCCGTACGGAATTCTATAACGATTTTTCGATGGGATTCTATCTTGGTCTAAGTAGTCGTAATGGTTAAGTTTCTACAACCCACACCGTGGGGCAAACTACAATTAAAAAATCGTGTTGTCATGGCACCGATGTGTATGTATCAAGCTGACACCAATGGTGTCATTCAACCTTTTCATTATGCACATTACACGGCAAGAGCCTATGGTGGCGTCGCCATGGTAATTATGGAAGCAACTGCTGTCGAATCTCGAGGGCGAATTTCTGATCGAGACGTTGGTATTTACCATGATGACCAGATAAAGGGTTTAAAAAAGTTAGTCGATGATGTTCATCTAACGGGTAGTCTTATTGCCATTCAACTTGCGCACGCGGGAAGAAAAAGCGGCATCAAAAACGAAACATCGATTGCCCCTAGTGCAATAGCTTTTTCCCAAGATTATCCCACACCAAAAGCGATGACTTTGGCGGATATCAAGGACGTGATTGGTGCCTTTGAAAAAGCTGCTCAACGTGCTCAACTTGCTGGTTTCGATGGCGTAGAAATTCATGGTGCACATGGATACTTAATCAATGAGTTTTTATCACCTTTAAGTAATCAACGTCAAGATGCTTATGGTGGTTCAATCGAAAATCGTACGCGGTTTTTAAAAGAAATTTTAATTGCCGTTCACAAAGTTTTCAAAGGTGAAGTATGGGTGCGATTATCAGCAGAAGAGTATGCAGAAGGTGGTCACCATCTTCCAGAAACAATTCAAGTTCTTAAAATGATTCAACCGTTGATTGCAGGCGTAAACGTTAGTAGTGGGGGTGTTGTTCCTACCACCATTCAACCCAAACCTGGTTATCAGTTACCATTTGCCAATCAGATTCAAGCGTCAGGAATCTTGACCATTGGTGGCGGCCTCGTCACTACTGTTGACCAAATTGAAGCTGCTCTTGATCACGATTGTCATTTAATTTATCTAGGTCGAGAGCTTTTACTTAATCCTTATTTTGTCCTACAACAAATAAAAAAACATGCGCCTGAACGCATGTTAAAACCTTATCAAAGAGGATAATCAGTCCTCTTCTTTTTGATTTGGTTTGTTTGATTTCTTTTTTGTCATCGATCCCCAAACTTTTAATTTGAGGTAACCAATCACCACCACGCCAATAGCAATCAATATCCAACCCCACCAAGGCATGTTAAGAGCTCCTTTCTGCGTTGACACGCCGAATAAAAAAACGTAATGCATATGTCGCAATCACGACCATATAAACTGTGCCAATGACCAAGTACCAACCAAAGGTTAAATCGTTGGGGCCTTGGGTATTGAGCGCAAGATTATAGAAACCTTTTACCGCCCAAAAATTAGGTGAAACTCCGAGGATAAATTGTTTCCAATCACCAAATGCTTCTAATAGAATCAATAACGGCACCATAAAGACGATGCCACCCGATTTCATTAAAGCGAATCCTTCAATTTTATTTTTTGCTAACGCTGCCATCAAAGCACCGGCAGTTGGGGTAATGAGACTAGAAACGATTGAAAATAAGACAATTGATCCATTATCAATCCTAGCTAATCCAAAAGAAGTTTCTCCGTAGGTAAAGGAAAAGGTATTCCCAAACAAGTACTTCATCCCAAATAACATTACAAAATTTCCAAGGACACCAAAAATAAAAGCGTAGGTTGTTTTAAATAAGGTATAACCTTGGACAGTCATTGGGGAAACGGCAATTGCTTTAATCGTTTGTTCATCTTTATTTTCCAACAATGAAAAACCAAGAATGACCCCGGAGATAAAACCACCAATCGCAAGGATTAAAATGAATAACAACAGCATGCTAAGTGCGTACTCGGGTCCTTGGGTATCCAATCCACTTCTCACTAAGATGGTGGGAATTAACCACCCCACAAATCCAAGCATGAAAAAAGGATAGATGAGCATAAATAAATTCAGTGGATCTCTTAAAAGAGTTTTGAGTTCGTAACGAAAAAGGCTAAGATACATCTTCATGCACGAATGGCCTCCTTTCTAAATTGGGGTAAAACGTAAAGTGGAAAAAGCATTACCGGGTACACCAACAAAAATAAAAGTGTCATCGCTAAGGCGCCATCACTTAATGGCCTCCATAGGTGGGATAAGGCTTGTTGTCCTGCATAGGTTGGGGAAAACAATGCCACCCACTGCCAAGCTTCTGGAATGATATCGAGATTAACCAGGATAATTGGAACAAATAGGATCAGGACTACAAAAG